>JANPHZ010000328.1:0-9638 GCA_031424715.1 Frankiaceae bacterium | reverse complement strand
GAAGAGCGCCGCACCACAGGACAGGTGCCACTGCCGACCGTCGGGGTCGAGCACCAGCAGCTGCCGGCTGCGGACACCGCGCAGCACCAGGCCGGTGGGATGGGTCGAGAGCTCCCACGGCCGGGTGTTGTGCACGCTGGGGGCGAGCCCGGCGGCCTGGACCATGTGGCGCAGTTGCTCGGGGGTGGCGTAGGCGGTCATGTCGCCACCCTGGCCGCTGCGGTCCGGGGGCACCAGGGTCCAAGGTCCCGCCCGTTCAAGGACGATCGGTGCCACCCTGAGGCCATGACCGCCCCGCACGACCAGCTACTGGACGCCGTCCTGGCGGTCGGCAGCGATCTCGACCTGCAGACCGTGCTGCGACGCATCGCCGAGGCCGCGACCACGCTCGTCGACGCGGAGTACGGCGCCCTCGGGGTCATCCGTGACGACGGCCAGGGCCTGTCGCAGTTCCTCGTCGTCGGTGTGGACGCGCAGACCCAAGAGCGCATCGGTGACCTCCCGCGCGGGGAAGGGATGCTCGGTGAGCTCATCCGCCACCCGCACCCGCTGCGCCTGCACGACCTGACCGAGCACCCGCAGTCCGTGGGCTTCCCTGCCGGGCACCCGCCGATGCGGTCGTTCCTCGGCGTCCCCATCCGGATCCGCGGCGTCGTGTTCGGCAACCTCTACCTCACCCAGAAGCGCGGTGGCCGCGACTTCGACCAGACCGACGAGGACGTCGTCCTGGCGCTGGCGGCTGCGGCCGGAGCCGCGATTGACAACGCCCGGCTCTACACCCAGACCCGGCAGCGGGAGCGCTGGCTCCAGGCGAGCAGCGAGGTGGTCGCCGCGCTGCAGGGCGGGAGCGATCCGGAGGCCGTGCTCGAGCTCGTCGCCCAGCGGGCCCGCGAGGTCACCGGGTCCCGGCTCGCCCTGGTGGCGCTACCGCTTCCCCAGGACCGACTGCTCATCGAAGTCGCCGACGGCGAAGGCGCCGAGGGGGCGCGCGGCCGGCTGCTCGACCGCGGGACCACGCTGCTCGCCGACGTGCTGGGGGCCGGGGCGTCGCGCACCCACCCCGCCCGTCACCTCGGGCTGCCCGGCGCCGGGCTGGTGATGTGCGTGCCCCTCGGCGTACCCGGTCGTCCGGCGCGGGGGGTGCTCGCCGTCCTGGACCCGCCGGACGCCGACCTGCCCCTGACAGAGCGCACGTTGGCGGTGTTCGCCGGCCAGGCGGCCGTGTCGCTGGAGCTCGCCGAGCGTCGCGCCGAGGCCGAACGCCTCGCGGTCTTCGAGGACCGTGACCGCATCGCCCGCGACCTGCACGACACCGTGATCCAGCAGCTGTTCGCCACCGGCATGCAGCTCGAGGCCGTCGACCGGCAGCTGCAGGACCGACCCGATGCCAGCAATCGCGTCCGCCGTTCCATCGACGATCTGGACCGCACGATCCGCGAGCTGCGCTCGACGATCTACGGCCTCCAGGTCCCGCACGGCGGAGTCGCGTCCATCCGCGCGCTGGTCCTGCAGGTGATCGACGCCGGTACGGCGCAGCTCGGCTTCACCCCCAGCCTGCGGATGGACGGGCTCATCGACACCCGCCTGAGCGAGGTCATCGGCGAGCACCTGCTCGCCGTGCTGCGCGAGGCGCTGAGCAACGCGGCTCGCCATGCCCGGGCGCACACCGTCGACGTCCTGCTCGCCGTACGCGATGACGACGTGCTCTTGCAGGTGAGCGACGACGGGGTCGGGCTCAGCGACGGCGGACGGCGCAGTGGGCTGGCCAACGCGGCGTCCCGGGCCGCGCAGCTCGGCGGTCAACTCGAGCTGACAGCGCCACCCGGGGGCGGGACGCGGCTGGCCTGGCGGGTGCCGCTCGAGCCGTGAGCGGGTCGGTCAGCCGCTGTCGGCGACGCTGCGCGCCTGCAGGTGGCCCTCGAGCTTGCGCTTGATCCGCTGCAGGGCGTTGTCGATCGACTTGACGTGCCGCTGCAGGCGCTCGGCGATCTCCTGATAGCTCTTGCCCTCGACGTAGAGCCGGAGCACCTCGGTCTCGAGGTCGGACAGCACCTCGTCGAAGTGGGCCTGCAGCGCCCGGATCCGCTCGGCCGAGATCACGAGGTCAGCCGGGTCGCTGACCGACGAGGTCGGCAGCACGTCGGCGAGCACCCGGTCACCGTCGTCGTCACCCGCGACGGGGCGCGAGAAAGAGACGTAGTTGTTGAGCGGGCCGTGCTTCTGGCGGGTCGCAGTCTTGATCGCGGTGATGATCTGGCGGGTCACGCACAACTCGGCAAAGGCGCGGAACGAGCTCTGCATGTCCGGGTTGAAGTCACGGATGGCCTTGTAGAGGCCGATCATGCCCTCCTGGACCATGTCCTCGCGGTCGGCGCCGACGAGGTAGTAGGAGCGGGCCTTGACCCGGGCGAAGCCGCGGTACTTGTTGAGGACCTCGTGCAGCGCCGACTCGTCGCCGCTGCGGGCTGCGAGCACGAGGTCGTCGTCGGTCTGGCCGTTCTCGTTGCGCCAGCGCTCGCGCGGCGCCGGGGCGCTCGCGTGCACCTCGCGGTCCAGATCCTCGAGCAGCTGCTCGGCCGCCGCGATCTCCTGACCCAGGCTGATCGGTGCGGTCGGGGCCTCGCCCAGCGCAGCCGCGGCCTCAGCCGTGACAGCCAGCTCCTCGACCAGGACGGCGTCCTCGACGAGCTCGGGAACGACCGTCAGCAGCGGTCGCGTGGGCGGCGTCGGGGCCGGAGGGGTACGACGCACGGGCGACCCCTCCTTCGTGGCGCCGCCTCAGGATGAGCGGCTGCGCCTCGTGAGTGGTGTACCCAGCGAGACGGTGGTGTCAACGAGCCCGGGGCCGCATGGTGACGACGCGCCGACGGCTTGCTGAAGCCCATCGTACGGGAAGGTGTCCAAGGACACACCCGAAACGGGACGACCCGGTCCAGAACGAGCGTCAGGCGGAGCGACGCCGCCGGGCCACTTCGGCCAGGGTCACCGCCGCCGCGATACCGGCGTTCAGTGACTCGGTGCCACCGGACATCGGGATCGACACGGTCAGGTCGCAGGTCGCCGTGACCAGGCGGGACAGCCCGTCACCCTCGGAGCCGACGACGATGACCAGCGGGTCGGTGGCGACCTCGAGGTCATCGAGCGTGACGCCCCCGTCGCCGGAGAGCCCGACCACGAACAGGCCGGCCTCCTTGAACTCCTTGAGCGCCCGCACGAGGTTGGTCGCCCGCGCCACCGGAAGCCGGGCCGCGGCCCCGGCGGACGTCCGCCAGGCCGACGCGGTCATGGCCGCCGAGCGCCGCTCCGGGATGAGCACGCCCTGCGCCCCGAACGCCGCCGCGGAGCGCACGACGGCACCCAGGTTGCGAGGGTCGGTGACACCGTCGAGGGCCACGACCAGCGGCGCCGGGGCGGCGAGGGCGCGCGTGACCAGCTCGCTCGGGTGCAGGTAGTCGTACGGCGGGACCTGCAACGCCAGCCCCTGGTGCAGGGCCCGGCCGGTCATCCGGTCCATCTCGGTCCGGGTCATCTCGAGCAGCGCGATGCCGGCCTTGCCGGCCAGCGCCACCGCCTCGGTCACCCGCTCGTCGGCGTCGAGCCCGAGCGCGACGTAGAGCGCCGTCGCCGGCACCTTGGCACGCAGCGCCTCGACGACCGGGTTGCGGCCGACCACGGTCTCCGGCGCGTCGTCACCGGCCCGTCGCACCGGCCGCGGACTCCGCTCGCGCGGGCCTGCCGCGCCGGTCCCCGTGGCCGCGGCGCGGCGCGCGGAGGCAGCCGCCTTGCGGGCAGCGGGGTGCTTGGTGCGGGCCTCCGCCGGGGGCGTCGGACCGCGGCCCGACAGGCGCTTCTTGTTCTGCCCGCCCGAGCCGACCGGTGCGCCCTTGCGGTGCGAACCGGGCTTGGCGGCGCGGCCTCCCGCACCGCCCCCGCCGATCTTCTTGCCCCGCGGGGACGAGCCCCCGGACGATCCTGATGCACTCATGCCAGCCTCCAGCGGACGCCGTCGGCGGTGTCCTCGATGACGATGCCGGACGCCGCGAGCCGATCGCGCAACGCGTCGGCCTGGGTCCAGTCCTGACGGGACCGCGCTTGAGCGCGGGCTTCTACGGCGAGCTCCACCAGCGCGTCGACGACGGGGGCGAGCTCTCCGGCGGCAGCGGCGGGCCACTGCTCGACCGGGTCGAGAGCGAGCACGGTCAGCATCCGTCGTACGACGGACAGGGTGGCGGCCAGAGCGGGCAACTCACCGGCGGCGAGCAGCGCGTTGCCCGAGCGCACGCCCGAGTGGATGGTGGCGAGGGCCTGGGGGACGCCGAGGTCGTCGTCGAGCGCGGCAGCGAACTCGTCCCAGGACGCCTTGCTCAGCGACTCGTCGACCGGCGTGCCGGCCGTCGCCGCCGTCGCGTTGCGCACGAACGTCTCGATCCGGGTGTAGGCCGCGTCGGCCTCGGCGGCGACCTGGTCGGACCACTCCACCGACGAGCGGTAGTGCGCCGCCCCCAGCCCGTAGCGCAGGACCTGCGGGCGCACCGCAGAGAGGGCCTGCTCGACCGAGACCGAGTTGCCCAGGCTCTTGCTCATCTTCTCGCCACCGGCCGCGTTGACCAGCCCGTGGTGCAGCCAGGTGCGCGCGAAGGGGTGCCCGGCGCAGGCCGATTGGGCGACCTCGTTCTCGTGGTGCGGGAAGACCAGGTCGAGCCCGCCGCCGTGAATGTCGAACTCCTCGCCGAGGTAGCCGACCGCCATCGCCGAGCACTCGATGTGCCAGCCAGGGCGACCCACACCCCATGGGGACGGCCAGGCCGGCTCGCCCTCCTTGGCCGCCTTCCACAGCGCAAAGTCCAGCGGGTCGCGCTTGGCACCGGTGTGCCCGTGCGGCACCGACTTCTCGCTGCTCTGCAGGGCATCCAGCGACTGGTTGCTCAGCACGCCGTACGCCGGGGCGGACCGCACCGCGAGGTAGACGTCACCGCCGGACTCGTAGGCGTGCCCCGCGGCCACGATCTGCTCGATCAGCGCGACGATCTGCGGCAGGTGGCCCGTGACCCGCGGCTCGGCCGTGGGGCGCAGCACCTGGACGGCGTCGTAGGCGTCGTCGAAGGCCCGGGTCATCCGGGTCGCGAGCGCCCACCACGGCTCGCCGGCGTGCGCGGCGTCGTGAATGATCTTGTCGTCGACGTCGGTGACGTTGCGGACGAAGCTGACCTGCTCGCCGCGAGCGAGCAGCCAGCGGTGCAGCACGTCCATGGCGACGGCGCTGCGCAGGTGCCCGACGTGCGGCGCGGCCTGCACGGTGGGCCCGCAGACGTAGATGCCGACGTGCCCTTCGCGCAGCGGTACGAACGGCCGGACCGCACGGGTCCGGGTGTCGTACAGGCGCAGGCTCACGCCGACAGGTTAGGCGGGGACGACCAGGGCGGTCGCGATCGCGGCCAGCCCCTCCCCCCGCCCGGTCAGGCCGAGCCCGTCGGTCGTGGTCGCCGACACCGACACGGGGGCCCCGGCCGCGGCCGACAGGGCTGCCTCGGCCTCGGCCCGGCGCGGACCGAGCCGGGGCGAGTTGCCGATGAGCTGTACGGCGACGTTGCCGATGCGCCAGCCGGCGGCGGTGACCCGGCGGGCGGTCTCGGCGAGCAGCACTGCACCGGCGGCGCCGGCCCACTGCGGGTCGCTCGTGCCGTAGTTGCTGCCCAGGTCGCCGAGCCCGGCGGCCGACAGCAGCGCGTCGCAGGCGGCGTGCGCCGCGACGTCACCGTCGGAGTGCCCGGCCAGCCCGGTCTCGTCCGGCCAGAGCAGTCCGGCGACCCAGCAGGCCCGCCCGGCCTCGAACGGGTGCACGTCGACGCCGGTGCCGACCCGCGGCGTGCTCACCTGCGGCGCTCGCGCAGGACAGCCTCGGCCACCAGCAGGTCGAAGGGCCGGGTCACCTTGAAGGCCTCCTCGTCACCAGGCACCGTGCGCACGTCCAGCCTCAGCCGCTCGACCAGGGCCGCGTCGTCGGTCGCCACGTCGCCGACTGCTGCGTGCGCCCGCTCGAGAACGTCGCGCTGGAAGCCCTGCGGGGTCTGCACGGCGCGCAGGTCGGCGCGGTCCACGGTCTGCACGACCTGATCATCGGTCACCCGCTTGAGGGTGTCCGGCACGGGCAGCACCGGCACGACCGCGGCCGCTCCGGCCTGCAGGGCAGCGATGACGCGCTCGATGACCCGCAGTGGGGTCAGGGCCCGGGCGGCGTCGTGGACGACCACCAGGTCGGTGTCGGCCGGCAGGTGCCCCAGTGCCAGCCGCACGGAGTCCTGCCGCTCGGCCCCGCCGGGCAGCACGGTCACGTCCAGCGGCCCGAGCAGATCTCGGACGTCCTCGACCCGGTCCGCGGGGACCGCGACGACGATCGGACCGATGTCGGCGCACGCCCGCAGACCGCGTACGGCGTGCACCAGCAAGGGTTCGCCGTCGAGCAAGAGCAGGGCCTTCGGGACCTCGGCGCCCATCCGGACGCCCTGGCCCGCCGCGGGCACGATCGCCGCGACACCGCTGCCAGCGAGGTCGCTCAACCCCGGCGCCGGGGGCGCGGCGGCTGCGGCTCGTCGGCCGGGCGGCCGAACACCAGCCGGCCGTTGGCCGTGGTCAGCACGCTGGTGACGCGGACCGGAGCCACGTCGCCGATCCGGTCGCGCGCCCCCTCGACGACGACCATGCTGCCGTCATCGAGGTAGCCGACCGCCTGCCCCGCCTCCTTGCCGGCCTTGGTCAGCAGGACGGGGACGTCGTCGCCGGCCGAGACCGGCGCGCGCAGCGCTAGCGCGAGGGCGTGCAGGTTGAGCACCTTGACCCCGGCGAGAGCGGCAGCCTTGGCCAGGTTGGTGTCGAGGGTCAGCAGCGCGGCGTCGCGGTCGAGGCAGATGCGCACCAGCTTGGCGTCGACCTCCGGGACGCCGGGCACGTCGAGCTCGAGGTGCTCGACCTGGACCGAGGGCTCGCGCTGCAGCGCCTCGATCACCTCCAGGCCGCGGCGCCCCCGTGAGCGGCGCAGGTCGTCGCCAGCGTCGGCGAGGCCCTGCAGCTCGGCGAGGACAGGCGTCGGTACGAGCAGCTGTCCGTGCAGGAAGCCGGCCCGGACGACGTCGACGATGCGGCCGTCGATCGCCACCGAGCTGTCCAGCACGCGCGGGAGCGCCGACGCGGGCACAGCACGCGGTGCGACGCCGGCCCGCTCACCGAAGACCGCGAGGACCCCCTCGCGCTTGGCCGCGCCGAGCACGAAGCCGAAGTAGCCGAGCACGACGATGACGAAGGCGAACAGCGGGAAGGCCAGGATCCGGTACGGCAGGAAGAACGCCGGCCAGGCGACGCCGGCGCCCAGCAGGACGCCGACCACGGCGCCCAGGGCGCCCGCGATCAACCGGTCGGCGGACACCTCGCGCAGCCGGACCTGGGTGCTGGCCGCCGTACGTGCCGTGCCGCGGGCAACCAGGCCACCGAGGACGTAACCCAGGGCGGTGCCCAGCGTCAGCCCGAGGGCGCTGCCACTGAACGCGCCGACGACCGGCTGCCGCGGTCCGAAGCTCGCACCCGCCTGGTAGCCCAGGCCGGCGAAGAAGATCACGACCAGGACGCGCAGGAGCTCGACCAGCGCCGCCGGCACGCGCGGCGGCCGGCTGGGGCGCGACGGCGGCAGCTCGGTCATGCCCGCTCTATCGGCACAAAGCCACGCGGGCAGGAGAGCTCAGGAAGCGAGGACCTCATCGAGGATGGCCTCGGCCTTGTCCTCGTTGGTGCCCTCGGCCAGGGCCAGCTCGCTGACGAGGATCTGGCGGGCCTTGGACAGCATCCGCTTCTCGCCGGCCGACAGTCCGCGCTCGCGGTCGCGGCGCCAGAGGTCGCGGACGACCTCGCCGACCTTGTTGATATCGCCGGAGGCGAGTTTCTCCAGGTTGGCCTTGTAGCGGCGCGACCAGTTGGTCGGCTCCTCCACGGCCGGCGCGCGCAGCACCTCGAAGACCTTGTCCAGACCGGCCTGCCCGACGACGTCGCGGACACCCACGATCTCGGCGTTGTCGGCCGGCACCCGGACGGTGAGGTCACCCTGAGCGACCTTGAGAACCAGGTAGATCCGGTCCTCGCCCTTGATGGTGCGTGTCTCGATGGCCTCGATGAGCGCTGCCCCGTGATGCGGGTAGACGACGGTCTCGCCAACTGCGAACGTCATGTGTGGAGTACCCCTTCCGCTGTGTCCAGAGTAACACGCTGTAGCGGCGCCTCCGGACGCATCGTCGCAGGTCAGAGGGCCCGTAGGGGCCTTGACAACCGGCCGGACGGGTGCTGCGAGCGGCGCGGAGCGGCGCTTCGCATACTGGACAGGTGGCCCGGCTGAGCGCGTACCTGCGGGCGAGCCATCCCGAGCCGACCGTCGCGGTCACCGGGTTGACGACGGTGCTGGCGGCCTCCGCCGGCGCGGGGTCGCAGGCGGCACTCCTCGGCCTGGCCGTGCTGGCCGGGCAGCTGTCGGTGGGCTGGAGCAACGACTGGCTCGATGCCGGGCGGGATACCGCGGTCGGCCGCGCGGACAAGCCGGTCGCCCGCGCAGCGGTGACCCCCCTTGCCCTCCGGTCGGCCGCCGTGGGCGCCGCCGCGGCGTGCCTGCTGCTGTCGGCGCTGCTCGGCTGGCGCGCGGGCGGGCTGCACCTGCTCGCTGTTGCCGGGGCCTGGGCATACAACCTGCGACTCAAGGCCACCGCCTGGAGCTGGTTGCCCTACGCCGTCGCCTTCGCCGCGCTCCCCACGGTCGTGACGCTCACCCTGCCCGGCCACCCCGTCGCACCGTGGTGGGCGACGGCCGCCGGGCTGCTGCTGGGGGTGGGCGCCCACCTCGCCAACGCCCTGCCCGACCTCGAACAGGACCTCGCGACGGGGGTGCGCGGGCTGCCGCACCGGCTGGGCGCGCAGCGCAGCGCCGCCCTCAGCGCCGCGCTGCTGCTGGGGGCCACGGGCTGCCTGGTCTTCGGCCCCGGCGCACCCGGTCCGGTGCGGCTGGGCGCGCTCGGCGCGGCAGCGGTCGGCTGCGGGCTCGGCCTGCTGAGGTCGACCCGGACCGGCTCGCGCGCGGCCTTCCGCGCCGTCCTGCTGGTGGCTGCGGTGGACGTTGCGCTGCTGCTGGCCTCCGGCTCGTCGCTGGCGCCGTCGTGAGCGACCATGGGCGGGTGTCCCGTCACCGCGCGCTCGGCGCCGTCCTGCTGATGGGATCGCTCCTGCTCGCCGGCTGCTCGACCAGCAGCGACGTGGCCCCGCCCGACGCAGCCCCGACGACGTCCGGCGACCCGGTCTTCCGCGGAGTGGCTCCGGTCCCGGTCCCGGAGCGCCCGTCGTACGTCCTGACCGACACCGAGGGGGCACCGTTCGACTTCGGTGCACGGACCCGCGGCCGGCCGACCTACGTCTACTTCGGCTACACCAACTGCCCCGACGAGTGCCCCACCGCGATGGCCGACGTCGCCGCGGCACTGCGGCTCAGCCCGGCCAACCTGCGTGAGCAGGTGCAGGTGGTCTTCGTCTCGACCGACGCCGCGCGCGACACCGGACCGGTGCTGCGCCGCTTCCTCGACCAGTTCTCCGCCGACTTCATCGGACTGGTCGGG
>JANPHZ010000327.1:0-1573 GCA_031424715.1 Frankiaceae bacterium | reverse complement strand
CACCGGCCCTGGTCGGGGTGGTCGACGAACGCCCGGTTGTTGGTCTCGGTCCAGGCCTGCTCGTCCTGCCCGACCCGGAACGGCCTGATCTCGACGCCCTCCGGCACGTCGTACGACGGAAGGGCCTCGGTCAGCGAGCGGCGCATCTGCCACAGCACCCGGCTGCGGGTCAGCCCCATCGACCGGGCGAGGGCTCCGGCCGCGGGGTGCTCGCCATGGGCCCACAGCCGCATCCGCCCGTCGGGCGACAGCGCCAGCACCTGCTCGGCGACGGCCCGACCGACCCCCCGCCCGCGGGAGTCCGGGTGCACGGCGAGCTCGGCGCTCGGGCCGGCGACGGCGTCGGTGGCATCGAGGTGCGCGCAGCCCAGCAGCGCGCCGGCTTCGTCGCGGACCAGCACGTGGGCGACCTCGGCGTCACCGCCGCGCGGCAGGTGCAGCAGCACGTGCTCGCTGAACGGGCTCACCCCGTCGGCAGCGGTGGCGGCGTCGACGAGCGCCCGCACGTCGGCGACGTCAGCGGGCTCGAGGCGGGTCAGGACGAGCGGACTGAGCACGCGCGGACGCTACCCGCGGGGCCGATCTCGGAGTCAGCGGGCTGCCGCGCCGTCGAGTCAGCCCGCTCGCTCCGAGATGAGCAGTCAGGAGCGGTGCGGCACCGCTTCGGCGGCCTGCTCCTCGGCGGCGAGCGCGGCGGCCAGCGGCGGCGTCACGAACTTGTAGCCGACGTGCCGGACCGTCCCGATGAGCTGCTCGTGCTCGGGGCCGAGCTTGGCCCGCAGCCGGCGTACGTGCACGTCGACCGTCCGGGTGCCCCCGTAGTAGTCGTAGCCCCAGACCTCCTGCAGCAGCTGCGCGCGGGTGAAGACCCGGCCCGGGTGCTGCGCGAGGTACTTCAGCAGCTCGAACTCCTTGAAGGTCAGCTCGAGCGGCCGGCCCTTGAGCTTGCAGGTGTAGGTGCCCTCGTCGATCGTCAGCTCGCCGGCGCGCACGACGCCGGTCTCGACGACCGCGGCCACCTCGTTGCTGCGTCCGATCGCGAGGCGCAGCCGGGCATCGACCTCGGCCGGACCGGCGGTGTCGAGCAGCACGTCCGCGACGGCCCACTCCTGGCTGAGGGCTGCGAGCCCACCCTCGGTGAGTACGGCGAACACCGGCGCGGTGCTGCCGGTCGTCTGGATCAGCCGGGTCAGGGCGCGCGCCGCGATGAGCTCGCGCCGGGCGTCGACGAGCACCGCGTCGGCGGGTGCGGTGTCGAGCAGCGCGCCGATCTCCAGGGGGGCGACCCGCACGGTGTGGGCCAGCAACCCGAGCGCGGGCAGGACCTCAGCGGAGGGCTGCATCGCGTTGGTGAGCAGGAGCAAGGTGGCCATGCGCGGGTCTCCGGTGTTCGCGAAGGGACGATCGCGGGGAAGGGGACAGGCGCCGTTGACTGTCTGGACCTGCGGGCAAGATAGCCCGGTGACCCTGCCCGCGTCTGCCGTTGAGAGCGAAACCACATGAGCGAGCTGCGCTATTGGGCGGCGGCCAAGGAGGCCGCCGGGGTGCCAGCCGACCAGGTGCGGGCGAGCTT
>JANPHZ010000326.1:0-2825 GCA_031424715.1 Frankiaceae bacterium | reverse complement strand
TCGTCGTACGGGGGTGGCGGGTGAAGGGTTCGAACCTTCGTAGGCTGAGCCGGCAGATTTACAGTCTGCTCCCTTTGACCACTCGGGCAACCCGCCCCGGTGCTTCGGTGCGCCGGAGACGATAGCAAGGAGCTCCCCATGGCCGATCCGTCGTTCGACGTCGTCAGCAAGGTCGACCGCCAGGAGGTGGACAACGCCCTCAACCAGGCGGCCAAGGAGATCGCGACGCGCTACGACTTCAAGGGTGTGGGCGCTTCGATCGAGTGGTCCGGCGACGACATCGTCATCAAGGCCTCGAGCGAGGAGCGGTGTGCCGCCGTACTCGATGTCTTCAAGGAAAAGCTCATCAAGCGGACGATCTCGCTCAAGACGCTCGACGCCGGCGAGCCTGCGCAGTCGGGCAAGGAGTACCGCCTGACCGCCAAGGTCAACGAGGGCATCAGCATGGAGAACGCGAAGAAGGTCTCGAAGCTGATCCGGGACGAGGGCCCGAAGGGGATCCAGGCACAGATCCAGGGCGACCAGCTGCGGGTGACGGGCAAGAAGAAGGACGACCTGCAGGCGGTCATCGCGCTGCTCAAGGGGCACGACTTCGACTTCGCCCTGCAGTTCACCAACTACCGCTGACCGCGGCTGCGCTGCTGGCGGTGTCCCCTTGCGCGATCACTGCCGGCTGAGCTTCCGGCGCACGCTCACGCCTCGGCGGTGATCGCTCAGGCCGTGCCCGCTCTCCGTGATCACTGCCCGCGGGGCCTCCGGCGCACGCTCACGCCTCGGCGGTGATCACGGACGGGAGGGGCAGTACGGCGCGTGGAGGCGTCGGAGCGAGCGGGCGCGCAGCAGCCCTGAGCAGCAAGGTCAGCGGGGGTAGCCGGCCATGGCTTCGAGGCGGGCGACGCGCTCGGCCATCGGCGGGTGGGTGCTGAACAGCCGAGCGATGCCCGCACCGCCCCGGAAGGGGTTGGCGATCATCAGCGAGCTCGTCGGTGCCAGCTGCGGGTCCTCGACGAGCGGGCGGGCCTGCGTGCCGAGCTCGAGCTTGCGCAGCGCGCTCGCCAGCGCCAGCGGGTCACCGGTGACCTGCGCGCCGCTCGCGTCGGCTTGGAACTCCCGGCTCCGGCTGATCGCCATCTGGATGACGGCAGCGGCGACCGGGCCGAGCAGGGCGAAGACCAGGCCGCCCAGCAGCCCCGGGCCCTCCTCGTCGTTGCTGCGCCCGAAGCCTCCGAAGAGCGCGGCCATCTGAGCCATGTGCGCCAGGAACGTGATGACGGTGGCCAGCGTCGCGGCGATCGAGCTGATGAGGATGTCGCGGTTGCCGACGTGGGCCAGCTCGTGTCCGAGCACCCCGCGCAGCTCGCGCTCGTCGAGCAGGGCGAGGATGCCCTCGGTGCAGCACACGGCGGCGTGCCGCGGGTTACGCCCGGTGGCAAAGGCGTTGGGCGCCTCGGTGGGGCTGATGTAGAGCCGCGGCATCGGCATCCGCATGGTGGCGGCGAGCTCGGCCACCATCGCGTAGAGCGCGGGCTGCTCGACCTGGCTCACCGGGTAGGCCCGCATCGAGCGCAGCGCCAGCTTGTCGCTGTAGAAGTAGGAGAAGCCGTTCACGCCCAGCGCGATGAACAGCGCGAAGACCAGCCCGCTCGCTCCGCCGATCGCCCGCCCGACGAGCAGGATCAGCCCCGACAGCAGCCCCAGCAGGGCGACGGTCTTGAGCCCGTTGCGGTGGTGCACCATGCCTCCTTGGCCTCGCTTCGTACGACGAACCTCACCGGTGAAACGCTAGGCGCCGGGACCTCGTTCCGGGGGTGGCACCGACCACATCCACTCGCGCAGCCGAGCGCGCTCGGCCGTCAGGTCCGCCCCGTCCCCGGCCGGCGCCACCAGCTCCGGTGTCCAGAACAGCGCGTCGAACGGGCACACCTCGATGCAGATCCCGCAGTACATGCAGAGCGAGAAGTCGATGGCGAAGCGGTCCAGCACGTGCCGCACGCGGGGACGGCCGCGCGGCCCGAGCGGCGGCAGCGGCTCCTTGTGCGAGTCGATGTGCAGGCACCAGTCGGGGCACTCGCGGGCGCACAGCATGCAGACGGTGCAGTTCTCCTCGAGCAGCCCGATGGCCCCGCGCGAGCGGGCCGGCACCCCCTCCGGCGGCGTCACCGCGGCACGCCGAGCGGCAGGTTCTTGCGCCGCACCCGCCCGACGACGTCGGCGTCAGACTCCCCGGGCTCCTTGGCGCCAGGCCACGGCGCCTCGACCCGCGACGTCAGGACGACGTCCTTACGCAGCGGATGTCCGGCGACGTCGCCAGCGAGCAGCAATGGGCCAGGCGCGGGGTGCCCGGCGAAAACCACGCCGAAGAGCTCGGCGACCTGGCGCTCGTGCCAGCCGGCGCCCCGGAAGACCGCCACCACTGACGGCACCACCGGTTCGGCGCGCGGACACCGGGTGCGTAGCCGCAGCCCCTCGCGGGTCGTGACCGACCACAGCCGCAGCACGACCTGGAACCCCTCGTCCTGTAGGTCGACGGCGGTGAGCAGGTCGAACAGGTCGAAGCCGAGCACGTCGCGGGCAGCGGTCACGGCAGCCAGCCAGTCCGCGCGGCCGATGTCGACCACGCTCTCGCCGTACGACGAGGTGACCGTGCCGCCGAGGACGGCCACCTGCTGTGGGGTCACGTCAGCTGGTCCTGCGGGCCGGGGCGCTCCGCCCGCCGGCCGCTGTCGATCTGCTCCTGCAACGTGCGCAGCCCCTGCAGCAGCGCTTCGGGACGCGGCGGGCAGCCGGGCACGTAGACGTCGACCGGCAGCACCGTCTCGACGCCA
>JANPHZ010000325.1:0-17275 GCA_031424715.1 Frankiaceae bacterium | reverse complement strand
TCGAGCACGTGGTCGCCGACGCCGGTGACAGCGTCATCTTCGTCGACGACGACCTCGTCGGCAGGCTCGGCGAGGTCGTATCCCGGATGCCCTCGGTCCGCACCTTCGTGCGGATGGGCAAGGGAGAAACCTCTGGTATTGCTGGGATTCTCGACGGTGAGCAGCTGATCGAGGCGGCTCAGGCGGCCGTCGAGCTGCCCGCGCTGACCGAGGACCAGGCCTGCGGCATGTGCCACACGTCGGGCACCACCGGGATGCCCAAGGCGGTCGTCTACTCGCACCGCGCGATGTACCTGCACGCCATGGCGATGTGCATGGTCGACGGCCTCGCCATCTCCCAGGCCGAGCGGATCCTGCCCGTCGTCCCGCTGTTCCACGCGTGCGGCTGGGGACTGCCCTACGCCGCGCCGCTGACCGGGGCCGATCTCGTCTTCGCCGGCGCCGACTGCTCGCCCCCCGCCCTGGCCCGCATCATCGAGACCGAGCAGGTCACCTGGGCCGCGGCCGTGCCCACGATCTGGACCGGCCTGCTCCCGCTGGCGCAGAGCGGGGCGCACGACCTGTCGTCGCTGCGCATCCTCGGGGTCGGTGGGTCGGCGACCCCGCGGCCGCTCATGGAGGCCTACGACGCCCTGGGCATCACCATTCTGCAGATCTGGGGGATGACCGAGACCGCCCCGGTCGCCGCCTCGTCGCGGCCGCGTCGTCGGCACCGTGGCCTGGACGCCGCCGAGCTCGTCGACGTACGCATCAAGACGGGCACGATCTTCCCGGGCCTGGAGGCGCGGGTATGCGACCCCGACACCGGCGCGGAGCTGCCCTGGGACGGCGAGAGCGTCGGCGAGCTCGAGTGCCGCGGTCCCTGGGTCGCGACGGACTATCACGGCGGCATGCCGGAGAAGTTCCACGACGGCTGGTTGCGCACCGGCGACATGGTGGTGATGGAGAGCGACGGCTTCTTCCGCATCGTCGACCGCTCCAAGGACCTCGTGAAGTCCGGCGGGGAGTGGATCAGCTCGGTCGAGCTGGAGAACGCCGTGCTCGGCCACCCCGCTGTCGCCGAGGCCGCCGTCGTGGCCCTGCCATCGGCCAAGTGGGACGAGCGCCCGGTCGTGGTCGCCGCGCTCCACGACGGGGCCACCCTCACCCTCGCTGAGCTGCGCGACTTCCTCGCCGGCACCGTCGCGCGGTGGTGGCTGCCCGACGACCTCATCGTCGTGTCCGAGGTCGCCAAGACCAGCGTCGGCAAGTACGACAAGAAGGCCATCCGTTCCCAGCTAGCCGGAAGAGTCCTGCCATGAGATCCCCTGTCCTGCGCCTCCTGGGCCTGGCGTTGGCCCTGCTGGGCCTGGTCGCCGCAGCCCTGCCCGCGCAGGCCAAGCCGGCGCGCAGCAAGCCCCAGGGCCCGGCCGCCATCCGCTTCGCCAAGGACTTCCCGGTCCTCAAGGACGCCGAGTGGAAGTGGCGTCTCGGTGGCTTCGGTGGCGTGCGCAAGGGCGCCCCGTTGCGCCACGCCCCGGTCATCTTCGTGCACGGCAACAATGTCGACGCGGCCGACTGGTATCCCGTCCGCGACCAGTTCCGCAAGGCCGGCTGGACCGACCAGGAGATGTACGCCCTGTCCTACAACGGCCTCGGCGGCAGCAACGGCTCTGCCCTCATGACGGCCAACCCCGAGCGGGACAAAGAGCACAGCGACATGGGCAAGGACGGCGTCACCTACGTCACCGAGAACGACGCCAACGTGCCCGACCTGTTCGCCTTCATCACGGCGGTGCAGCGCTACACCGGGTCAAGGACGTTCTCGCTCGTCAGCCACTCGCTGGGCGTGACCCTGGCCCGCGAGACCCTGCGCGTCCACCCGGCTCTGCGCAAGGACCTGGCGGCCTTCGTCGGGATCGCCGGCGCCAACCGCGGCACGTCGTTCTGCCCGCCCGGGTCGGAGGGCAACGTCGTCTCCTGCGACGAGATCGCCACCGGTACGCCCTGGCTGGCAAGGCTGAACGCCGCCGGCGAGACCTACGGCCCGGCGCGCTGGATGACGATCTACGACGGCACGGGAGTGGGCGACCCCGCCTTCGCCGGACCGGTCTACGCGCAGTCGCCGTTCCTCAAGGGCGCCGACAACCGGCAGTTCCCGTTCAGCTATCACAACGACCTGCGCATGGACCCGGCGATCGTCGCGGTTTACCGCGGCTTCCTCGAGAAGTCCGCCGTAGCCAAGCGGTGAGAGCCCCGCTGACCGTCGGGGTCGCCCTGCTCGTCCTGGTGGGTGCCCTGTCCGGGCCGGCAGCGGCCAATGACCGCGACGCCTACGAGCGCAGCCTGGGCGCGCCGCCTCGCGAGCTCGCACCCGTGGGTCGTCTCGGCCATGCCTGGTCGGGCACCGGCCTCGGCATCGCGGGGCGCGCGGTCCTGAGCCGGGGCGAGCTCATCGTGGACGACCGGCCCTTCGATGACACCGGTGCGGACACCCTCCCGAAGAACGGCCCCATCGTGCAGGCCGGCGTGGACGCGGCCACGCTCTCGGGCCTGTGCAACGCCACCGGCTCGTTCTCGACCGGAGAGCTGACCTACCCGACCGGTGACGGCTATCGCAAGAACAGCTCCGACCTGGTGCAGGTGCGACTCGCGGTGCAGGGCAGCACGCTGCACGTCCTGTGGCAGCTCGAGACGCTGGTGGCACCGACGACCACGTCGGTGGCCCTGCTGCTGGACAGCGACCGGGACCCAGGCACAGGTGCCGCCGAGGGCTTCACCGGCTTCGACACCAGCATCGTCGTTCGCGGAAGCGCGGGATCCCTTGCCGGCAAGGCGATTGCGGCGTCGGTGGACCTGGGCAACAACACGGTGGAGGCCGCCGTACCGCTCTCCTCCCTTCCCCCGGGCCCATGGAAGGTCAACGCGATCGCGGGCGTGCTGCCGGGCACCGACCTCGCCGACGCGGCCTACGTGCCGGACGAGCCGGTGGCAGGGGCGACGGCCTGCAAGCTCGACCAGGTGCAGGCGGGTCGGCTGGCGCAGCGCCGGCTCGAGGGTCTGCCTGTTGATCCCGCTCGACTCGCGGCAGGGGGGTCGGACCCGCGGCCACTGGTCCGTGGGGCGATGACGCGCAACTACGTGCCGACGCTGGCGCTCGGTGAGGGCCGCATCGGGCAGGAGCGCTATGGCCAGGCCGGGTCGGCCGATGTCTACCGGGGCACGGTCCAGCCCTACGCCGTCTACGTCCCGGCGACCTACGACCCGGCCAAGGCCAATCCGGTCATCCTGCTGCTGCACTGCCTCAACTGCTGGCACTCGGTCTACGGCGTCGCCGACCTGCCGACCGAGCTGGCCGAGTCGCGCGGCGCGCTCATCGTGACCCCCTTCGGCTACGGCGAGGGCGGCCACTACGAGGTCGAGGCGCAGAAGGACGTGTTCGAGGTCCTGTCGGATGTGAGCCGGCGCTACTCCGTGGACCAGGAGCGCCTCTACCTGTCCGGCATGTCGATGGGATCGCTCGGGACCTACCGGCTGGGGGGCCTCTTCCCCGACCTCTGGGCCCGACTGCTGGCGGTGGAGTCCTACACGACGCCGTTCTGCGTCACGGCGACGCCGCGCACCCCCGGCTGCCAGTTGGCCTTCAACTACCTCGACCTTTTCCCCAACTACCGCAACGTGCCGGTCGGGATCACGCAGGGCGTCCTGGACGAGCTCACCCCGGTGACCGGCGGTCGCGAGTTCGCCGACACCCTCACCGCGCTGGGCTACCGCTTCCGCTACTGGGAGTGGCCGAGCCGCACGCACGACCCGGAGATGCACGGCCTCACCACCGACGTGACCGACCCCTTCCTCGGCGACGGGCGGCGCGAGCGGTCGCCGGCTGCGGTGACCTACGTCCAGGACCGCGCGATGCGTACGCCGGGCCAGGTCTACGACCGGGCCTACTGGCTGGCGGCGATGCGGCTGGCCGACGGTGCGCGGTTCGGCCGGGTCGACGCGATCAGCGGGCGGGGCGGAGCTTTCGGCACCGCGCCGGTGGCTGGATCAGGGTCGGACGACGCCGGGCCCTACACCTTCCGCGGACTGGACGGGGTCGCCGCGGCACCGTCCGGTCGCAACGAGCTGACCCTCACCCTGTCCGGTCTCGACGGCCTCACGGTCGACCTCGACGGAGCCCGGCTGACCCGGCGCGAACCCCTCACGGTCCTCAGCACGACCGACCGCCCCGCTGTCCTGCGCCTGGGCAGCACCCGGGTGACGCTGCCCGAAGGGGAGAGCCGGATCGTGCTCACCCCCGAGCAGTCGGGAGTCGTCCGCGCCGTGCCCGCGCCCCGTGGTGGGCGGGTCCTGGCCGCGACCGGCCCGGCCACGCCCGCGTCCGTCGCGCTGCTGGCCCTCGCGGTCGGGCTCGCGGTCCGCCGGGTCAGCTCGGCGGCGCGAAGCCGGTCGACGGCGGGCTGACCGGCGCGGTCGGCTGACTGCGCGCCGGAACGGCATCCGGCACCGGTGCCGGCGCGACGGGCGGTACGACGCCGCGCTGCTCGGCTCGGCGGCGTCGCTCGGCAAGGACGGCGGGCAGGACGGCCCAGCCCGGCGTACCGGCAGGAGGGGGCGGCGTCACCACGGCCAGAACCGACTGCACGAGCCGACCGCCGAGGTCCTCGCGGGCGGCCGGGGTGAGGTCGCGCTCGCGGGCAAGGAACTGGCGCACCGACAGGGCGAGATCGTCGGACAGCCCGGACAGGTCTAACCCCGCTGCCCACTGCGTGAGCTGCGGCGGCATCGCGGCGACCGCGCCACCGCGCACCGCGATCCGCTCCTGGACCACGACGGTGCCGGCGAGCAGGTCGCCGATCCGCTTGCCCTTGTCGTTGAGCAGCATCGTCCCGATCGCGCCCACGAACAACGTGACCCCGAAGCGCTCGACGAAGGCTCCGACCAGTCCGCGGACGAACGCCTGCCGGAAGCCGATCGGGCCGCCGTCGTCGCGGACCACGCGCAGTCCCATGGCCGCCTTGCCGGGGGTGCGGCCGCGCAGCAGCGCCTCGAAGGCGACGGGGTAGCCGATCAGGACGGTGACCAGCACGACGATGCCGAGCGCGGCGTTGGCCGCGTCGGTGGCCGAGGTGCCGACCGCGCCGGCGATCCCCCCAATGACGAGCAGCAGGACCAGCTGCAGCAGGGCGTCCAGCAGGCCGGCGAGGACGCGCGAGGGCACGGCGGCCGCGCGCAGGTCGAGCGACACCGCCTCGCCGGTGACCAGTGGCTGCACGCCCGCTCCCGTCGTCCCGGCCCGCCGACGCGGGCTCGTCGACCTAGTCTGCCCCCGTGGACCTCGACGCGTACGTCGCCGCGCACCGCCAGGAGTGGGAGCGCCTGGAGCGGCTGCTCGGCACGGCGCGTCGCCCGCGGCGGCTGCGCGGCGCCGAGGTGGACGAGCTCGTCGACCTCTACCGCCGCAGCGCCACCCACCTGTCGGTCGTGCAGAGCGCGGGTCGCGATCCGGCGCTGATCGGCAAGCTCTCCTCGCTCGTCGCCCGCGCCCGAGGGGTGGTCACCGGTCAGCGGCAGGCCTCCTGGCGCGACGCCGCGCGGTTCCTGCGCGAGGACTTCCCGGCCGTCGTCTACCGGATCCGCTGGTGGTGGATCGGCGCGATGGCCGGCTTCCTCGTCGTCGCCCTGTCCTACGGCGTGTGGGTGGCCACGTCGCCGGCCGCGCAGCTCGCCGTGGCCCCGCCCGAGGCGGTGCGGCAGCTGGTGGACCGCGACTTCGCCGACTACTACCGCTCGGCGCCGGCCCAGGACTTCACCAGTCAGGTCTTCACCAACAACGCCTACGTCGCGTCGCAGGCCATCGTCTTTGGCATCTTGCTCGGCCTGCCCGTCCTCTACGTGCTCTTCCAGAACGCGCTGAACGTCGGGGTCACCGGTGGCCTGCTGGCCGCCAACGGTCAGGCCGGACAGTTCTTCGGGTTGATCCTCCCGCACGGGATGCTGGAGCTGACCGCCGTGTTCGTGGCGTGCGGGCTGGGGCTCAAGATCGGCTGGACGGTGGTCGACCCGGGCGGGCACTCGCGCGCCGAGGCCCTCGCCCAAGAGGGCAGGGCGCTCGTCATCGGGGCGCTCGGCTTGGCGCTGGTCCTCGCGGTCTCGGGCGTGATCGAGGGCTTCGTCACCCCGAGCGGCCTGCCGACCTGGGCTCGCATCGGCATCGGTGCGCTCGCCGAGATCGCCTTCCTGGGCTGGGTTTTCGGGCCCGGCCGCCGGGCTGCGCGCGCCGGTGTCACCGGTGACCTGCGCGACGACCTGCGCGGCGCCAGCGCCCCCGCCCTGTAGGTGTGGACCCTTCGTCGTACGTCAGGCAACGGGTGCAACGTTGGCGCTCAGCCGGCCTGACGCAGCGAGGGCGGGTCGGGCGGGTCGGTCGGACCGGTCAGAGGCGGCCGGCGGCCTTGAGGGAGAGGTAGGTGTCGGCGACCTCGGGGGCGAACGACTCGGGGGGCGCGTCGACGACCTCGACCCCGCGCTGGCGCAGCAGCGCGGCCATCCGGCGGCGCTCGCCGAGCCACTGCTCGGCCGCCGCAGCGCCGTAGACGGCCTCGGCATCGCCGCGACCGGAGCGCAGCTCGGTCACCCGGGTATCGGCGACCGAGGCCAAGACGACCGTGTGCCGCCGAGTCAACGCGCTGAGCGAGGGCAGCAGGCCCTCCTGGAGCGCCGGCGCCTCCAGGCCGGTGAAGAGCACCACGAGGCTGCGCCGGCGCCCGCGCCGAAGGATCTCGGCGACCAGCCGACCGCTGTCGCACTCGACGAGCGCTGGCTCGAGCCCGGCCATCGCCTCGGCCATCCGCCGCAGGACCTGGTCGCGGCCGGCCCCTTCGACGGCCGCCTGGACCCGCCGGTCGAACGCCAGCAGGTCGACCCGGTCGCCGGCGCGGATCGCGAGGGCGGCCACCAGCAGCGCGGCATCGAGCGCGGCGTCGAGCCGCGGCGCGTCACCCACCCGACCGGCCGACGTGCGGCTGGTGTCGACGACGAGCAGCACCCTGCGGTCTCGCTCGGGGCGCCAGGTGCGTACGACGACCTGCGAGCGGCGGGCGGTCGCGCGCCAGTCGATCGAGCGGACGTCGTCGCCCTCGACGTAGTCACGCAGGGAGTCGAACTCGGTGCCCTGGCCGCGGCCGCGGGTGAGCAGCTGACCATCGAGCTGGCGCAGCCGGGCAAGCCGCTCGGGCAAGAAGCGCCGTGAGGCGAAGGAGGGCTGCACCCGCACCTGCCAGGGCACCTCGTGACCGCCTTGACGGCCGGCTATCCGGAGCGGGCCCAGCGATCGGACGGTGATGCGCGCGGGCCGCCGGTCGCCCCGCCGGGTCGGCGTCAGGGTCGTGCTGAGCACCCGGCGCTCACCCGCCGGCACGTCCAGGATGTGCGCGGCCGGTGCGGCACCCGCCGAGGGCAGCCACGCGTCGCGGAGCAGCCCGCGCACGGGGCGGCTGCCGGTGTTGGTGACGGCGAGGTCGACGGTCACCGCATCGCCCAGCCGGCAGCTGACCGCCCCGGAGCGCACCAGGCGCAACCCCGACGTCGGTACGGCGAGGGCGACGTCGACGACGACCACCAGCAGCAGCGCCGCCAGGACGAGGCCGAAGGTCGGCCAGCCCGGGACCAGCGCGAGCGGCACGATGCCGAGCAGGGCGAGCAGGACGAGCCGGCCGGTGACGGCCATCAGCGCGGGACGGGCACCGAGGCGAGCACGCCGTCCAGGACGCCGTCGGCGTTGACGCCTTCCAGCTCGGCCTCGGGCCGCACGCTCACCCGGTGCCGCAGGGTCGGCCGGGCGAGCGCCTTGACGTCGTCGGGCGTCAGGTAGTCGCGGCCGGACAGCCACGCCCACGCCTTGCTGCTGGCCAGCAGCGCCGTTGCCCCGCGAGGGGAGACGCCCAGGGACAGCGAGGGGGAGGTGCGCGTTGCGCGGCAGACGTCCACGACGTAGCCGAGCACCTCGGGGGAGACGGTGACGGCGCGTACG
This sequence comes from Frankiaceae bacterium, assembly GCA_031424715.1. GTDB lineage: Bacteria > Actinomycetota > Actinomycetes > Mycobacteriales > SCTD01 > RYN-124. Next base: position 9,264 of record JANPHZ010000325.1, on the reverse strand, counting down.
GCGAGCCGGCCGGCGGCCAGGTCGGCGGCCGAGGCGACGGGTCGCAGCGCCGACAGATCGCGCGGGTCGAAGCCGGTGTGGTGCGCTTCGAGGACCTTGATCTCGTCGTCGCGTCCCGGCAGCGGCATGGTGAGCTTGAGCAGGAAGCGGTCGAGCTGGGCTTCCGGCAGCGGATAGGTGCCTTCGTACTCCACCGGGTTCTGCGTCGCGCAGACGACGAACGGGTCGGGCAGCGCCTGCGGCCGCCCGTCGACCGTGACCTGCCGCTCCTCCATCGACTCCAGCAGCGAGGCCTGGGTCTTCGGTGGCGTGCGGTTGATCTCGTCGGCGAGCAGCAGGTTGGTGAAGACCGGACCGGGCCGGAAGTCGAACTCCGCCGTACGCGCGTCGTAGACGAGCGATCCGGTGATGTCGCCTGGCATGAGGTCGGGGGTGAACTGCACCCGCTTGGTGTCCAGCGACAGCGAGGCCGCGACGGCCCGCACGAGCAGCGTCTTGGCAACGCCCGGGACGCCCTCGAGCAGCACGTGGCCGCGGCACAGCAGGGCGACGACGAGGCCGGTGACCGCCGCGTCCTGCCCGACGACGGCCTTGCCGACCTCGGCCCGCAGCGCGACCAGCGCCTCGCGGGCCTGGTCAGCCGACGTCGTCGTGGCCGTACGGCGGGGAGCCGCGCGCTTGCGGGGGGTCGTGCTCTTGACGGGTCCGGTCACGAGCCGGCCACCTCCCGGTCCAGGGTGTCGAGGTCGTCAGCGAGGCGCACGAGCGCGCCGTCGTCGGCAGGCTCGGCACCGTACAGGAGCACGTCCACCGTTTCGGGGGCGCGCGGCACGTGAGCGCAGACCGCCTCGACGAGGCCGGCGCGGGCGACGTCAGGGGGCAGACCGAGCCGGCGCGCCAGGTGGTCCCGCGTACTGGCGCGCAGAGCCTGCGCTGCGGCGCCCCGCGCCCGGGCCGCGCGGTAGAGCCGACTGCGCCCCTCGACGGCCTCGGCGGCGCGGACGACGACGGGCAGCGGCTCGGTGACGACCGGCCCGAGCCGGCGGCTGCGCCACAGCGCGAGCGCCACCACGGCCAGGCCGAGCTGCAGCACGGCCCAGCGCAGCCCGTCGGGGAGCAGGTCGTTGAGGCTGCCGTCCGCGCCGGTGTCGCGGGCGCCGGGGCGCGGCAGCAACCACTGGACGTCGGGAGTCGCGCCGAGCAGTCCCAGGGCAAGCGCGGCGTTGCCGCGCTGGTCGAGCGCGTCGTTGGTGAGCAGCACGCCGGAACCGAGCAGCACCCGGTCGGGTCCGGTCAGGACGACGAGGCCGGCTCGGCCACTGCGGGCGTAGCAGCCGGTGGCGCCCTGCGGCACCCGGTAAACGGCCCCGCCCAGGTCGACGGTCCCGGCTCGGACGGCCGCCGGCAGGTCGCACGCGGCGCGCCGGGACTGCACCGGCGCCATCGACGGGTCCAGGTCGGGCAGCCCCAGGGCGTCCAGGGCGGCCGGGTCGGCACCGAGGACGACCAGTCGGGCCTGGGCCCTGCCCAGGGCCGTGAGCTCGTCCTCGCTGAGCCCGGCGGGGAAGGGCACCACGATCGTGGTCGCGCCGTCCGTGCGCAGCCCCGGGACGGTCTCGACGACCCGGACGGTCGTCCCCTGATCGGCGAGCAGCGCGGCCAGCGCGCGGGCACCCGACGGGCTGTAGGCCCGCGGGTCGAGCTCTCCGCCGGGACTGGCCCGCATCAGCGCCGCCGCGATGCTGACCAGCGCCACGACGACGGCCAGCGCGATCGGTCCGCGCGCGCGGCGCGTCACCGATCGGGCGGTGGGGCCGACGGCCGTGCTGGGCGGGTCGGCGAGCAGCGTCATGCCACCACCAGCCGGCTGCCGGTCACCGTCTCGTCCAGCGCCACCAGCACGGCGTACGACGAGGGGTCGGCGGTCCGTCCGCCGTACCAGATCTCGTCGAAGACCCGGGTGCCCTCGTCCAGGACGGTGCGCAGGGCGGGCACGGCGCCGCCGGCATCGCGGGCCACCTCGCCGGCGGTGCGTCCGGGGCGGGGGTCGAGGACCCCGCGCACCTCGAGCTCGCGGACGACGGCGCGCAGCCGCTCGCGCACCGCCTCGGGCCACTGGCCCGCGGCCGCCGCCTCCTCGGCTCGGCGCCGGTGGTCGGCGGCCGTGAGCGCCGCCCCCACGCTGAAGACCGCCCGACCGGGGCCGCGCTGCGGAGCGAGCCGGGTGAGGACCACGGCGACGAAACCGATGAGCAGGGCCAGCAGCAGGAGCAGGCCGAGGCGCCCGCCCGGGGCACCGGAGGCGGCCCGGGCAAGCAGTTCGAGCAGCTCGCGGATCGCCCGTCCGACGACCCGGACGACCAGGGGAGGCTGAGCGTCGCGATAACGGGGGTCGGAGAGCTCCTCGCGGGCGGCCCGGCGGGCGGCCTCTCGGCTGAGCTCGTCTGCCGCTGCGAGCCAGCTCACCTGGGGGTCGGAGCGGCGTTGGTCTGCCCGGCGGCGGCGGTCAGGGCGACGTCCAGGCCCTCCGCCCGCATCCGGCGGTCGACGTAGAGCAGGGCGCGGACACCGCCGCTGAACGGCGCCACGATGGTCTGCGCGAAGCCGCCACCGATCGCGCTGAGCACGAGGATCTGCAGGCTCGCGCCGGAGGGGTCGGTGAGGCTGCTGAGCCCGGTCGGGAGCGCGCCGAAGATGAGGAACGGTGCCTGGGCGATCTGACCGACGAAGGACGCGATGAGCAGCGTGAGCAGCAGGATGCCGACGATGCGCCACCACGAGCCGCGCACCAGCACGCCCGAGCGGCGCAGACTGGTGCGCACCCCCGCGTGCTCGAGCAGGGCGACCGCGGGTGCGAGGGCCAGCCGGCCGTAGAGGTAGGCCGCGCCGGCGAAGGCGCCGAGCACGAGCGGCACACCGAGGAGCAGGGAGGCTGGTCCGGTCGCGACGACGAGTCCGGTGACGACGGCGAAGGCGACCACGACGGCGCCGTAGACCAGCGCAGCCGTGCTGAGCGCGACGCCGATGAGCCGGGGCAGCGCGGGCCGCACCTGCGCCCAGGCCTCCCCGACGGTCATCGACTGCCCCAGGACGGCCCGCCCGGCGATCGCCGTCATGACGCCCGTGAGCAGCAGGGTCGCGAGGGCGTTGACGATCGCGGCCGCGAGTCCGCCGACGACCGCGCCGCCGATCGCCCCCTCGAGCCCGTCGAGGTTGCCGGCCGAGATGCTGGTCTCGTCCAGCGTGAGCAGCGGACGAAACGCCGTGAGGGTCAGCGTCAGGTTGAGCGCCGTGGCCAGCAGTGCGACCGCGGCCGAAAAACCCAGCGCCGGGCGGGGATAGCGTCGGATCAGGGCCACCGCGCCGTCGAGCAGCTCGCCGAGACCGAGGGGGCGCAGCGGGATGACGCCGGGCTTGTTCTCCGGCGGTCGGGGCAGGCCCCACCCGGCCGCGGGAGCGGCCTGCGGGCCGCCCCACCCCGGGGGTACGGCGAAGTCACCGGGTGCAGGGGGAGTCGGGGGCGGCGCGGCTTGGTCGCGGCCGTCCGGGGAGCTCCATCCGGCGTACTGCTCGGTCATGGTCGGGAAGCCTGCCACGAGCGCCGAGATGCGACGATAGGGACGTGTCTGGAGATGTGCGGTGAAGACCCGCGTGCTCGTTGTCGACGACGACATCGCGCTGGCCGAGATGCTGGGGATCGTGCTGCGGGGCGAGGGCTTCGAGCCGTCCTTCGTGTCCGACGGTGACTCGGCGCTGGCCGCCTTCCACCGAGAGCGTCCCGATGTCGTGCTGCTGGACCTGATGCTCCCGGGCCTGAACGGGATCGAGGTCTGCCGCCGGATCCGGGCCGAGAGCGGCGTGCCCATCGTCATGCTCACCGCCAAGGGCGACACGAGCGACATCGTGCTGGGGCTGGAGAGCGGCGCCGACGACTACATCGTCAAGCCGTTCAAGGCCAAGGAGCTGGTGGCGCGGGTGCGGGCGAGGTTGCGCCCCCGGGAGGACGCCGAGCCCGAGACGCTGACGATCGGGCCGCCCGGGGACGAGGTCTTCATCGACGTGCCCGGCCATCGGGTCACCCGTGGGGACGAGCAGATCAGCCTCACTCCGCTCGAGTTCGACCTGCTCGTCGCGCTGGCCCGCAAGCCACGCACCGTCTTCACCCGTGAGCTGCTGCTGGAGCAGGTGTGGCATTACCGGCACGCCGCGGACACCCGGCTGGTCAACGTGCACGTGCAGCGGCTACGCGCCAAGGTCGAGCGCGACCCCGAGTCGCCGCAGGTCGTCGTGACCGTGCGGGGCGTCGGCTACAAGGCGGGTCCGCCCTGACCGGGACGGTCCCTGCCGACCATCCGGCCGTCGAGCGCGCACGCCGGTGGGCCGCCGCGCTGACCCAGCGCACCGTCCAGCTCAGCCACGCGGCCCGCCGTCGCTGGCGCCGCTCCTTGCAGGTGCGGGTGGTCGCGACCACCCTCATCGCCTCGGGGCTGGTGGTCGCCCTGCTGGCGTCCCTGCTGCTCGACCAGGTGGGGCGCGGACTGCTGGAGACCAAGACCAGCTCGGCCCTGCTCGAGGCCCGCCTCGGCGCGGCGCAGATGCAGGCGGAGCTCGAGGTCAGCCCGTGCGTGGAGCTGTCCGATGCTGCGGGCTGCGTGCAGAACCAGCTGCAGGCGCTGACCCAGTCACTGTCTGACCGCGGCGCCGCGGGCGGGCTCTACCAGGTGCTGCTCAGCGGCCCGCCGGAGAACAACGCGTTCGCCTCGCCCCGGATCCGACCAGACGCCGCGCCGCGGGAGCTCGCTGACCGGTTGGCGGCGGACGCGCCGTCGGGCTACGTCTACACCCGGTCCGGGGAGGCGCCGGCGCAGCTCGTCGTCGGGACCGTGCTGTCGGCGCCGGTGCTCGGGCAGTACCGCCTCTTCCACTTCTTCCCGCTCACTGCCGAGGCCAGGTCGCTCGCCCTGGTCCGTCGTACGGCTGCTGTTGCCGGCATCCTGCTGGTGCTGCTGCTGGCCCTGATCGCCCTCATCGTCACGCGGCAGGTGGTGTCGCCGGTGCGGCTCGCGGCGCGCACCGCCGAGAAGCTGGCGGGCGGGCTGCTCGAGGTGCGCATGGCGGTGCGCGGTGAGGACGACCTGGCCCGCCTTGCCGTCACCTTCAACACGATGGCCGAGGTGCTGCAGCGCCAGATCCTGCAGCTCGAGGACCTGTCGCGCGTCCAGCAGCGCTTCGCCTCCGACGTGTCGCACGAGCTGCGCACCCCGCTGACCACGGTGCGGATGGCCGCCGACGTGCTGCACGACAGCCGGGGCCACTTCCCTCCGGCCGCCGCCCGCTCCGCCGAGCTGCTGCAGGCCGAGCTGAACCGGTTCGAGGACCTGCTCACCGACCTGCTGGAGATCAGCCGCTACGACGCCGGCGCCGCGAGCCTGGAGGCCGAGCCCGTCGACCTGGTCGCGCTGGTGGCCCGGGTCGTCGACCAGACCAGCGCCCTGGCCCAGAGCAAGGGCATCGAGATCGACCTGCGGGCGGTGCCCGACACCGAGGTCATCGCCTCCGTCGACCACGTGCGGATCGAGCGTGCGCTGCGCAACCTGCTGGTCAACGCCGTCGACCACGCGGAGGGCCGGCCGGTGCGGGTCGAGCTGGCCCAGGACGCCGACGCCGTCGCGATCGCCGTACGTGACAGCGGGGTCGGCCTCAAGCCCGGCGAGGCGGCCCGGGTGTTCACCCGGTTCTGGCGGGCCGACCCGTCCCGGGCCCGGACGACCGGCGGCACCGGCCTGGGACTGGCCATCGCGCTCGAGGACGTCCGGCTGCACGGAGGCTGGCTCGAGGCCCTGGGCGAGCCCGGGCAGGGGGCGACGTTCCGCATCACCCTGCCCATCCACGCAGGGGCGCTGCTGCGCTCCAGTCCCGTGCCGATGGTGGCCGCGTGAAGCGAACCCTCGCCCTGGCGCTCGGCTGCGTCGTCGTGCTGTCGGCCTGCGGGTTGCCGCTGCGTGACGGCGTGGGGACCCCCGCGCGGGCGCCGGCCGCGGCCCAGCAGCGCGGTGACATCCAGGTGCTGCCTCCGGGACCGCGCGACGACGCATCGCCGCGCGAGGTGGTGCGCGACTTCTTCGGAGCGCAGAGCAACCCCACCGACGAGCACGCGATCGCTCGGGAGTACCTCGCGCCGGCGCTGCGTCGGACCTGGCGCGACGGGCCGCAGGTGACGGTCTTCGACCGCGCGCTGACCGTCGAGGCTGTCGCTGGGGCCTCCGACACCTACCTGGTCACCGGCCGGCGACTCGGCCGCATCGCGCCCGACGGGAGCTACTCCGGCGACAGCGGTCCGCTGTCGGTGCGCGTGCACCTGACCCAGACCGAGAGCGGCCGCTGGGTCATCGACGAGGTGCCCAACGGGCTGCTGCTGTCTGCGGCCGACCGCGACCGCTCGTTCATCCCCCAGAACGTCTACTTCCTCGGCCCGGCGGCCGCAGCCTCGGGAGAGGGTCGCCACCTGGTGGCCGACCGCGTCTTCGTCCCGGTGACGTCCGACCCCGCCGACGCGCTCGTACGCCGGCTGCTGGCCGGCCCGTCCCAGGCGCTGGCCGGTTCGGTGGAGACGGCGATCCCGGCACGCACCACGCTGCTCCGTCCGGTCCGCACCGACGCCGGTGGCCTGGTGACGGTCGAGCTGTCGGAGCAGGTTGCCGACGCGCCGCGCGCGCAGCGCGAGCAGCTGTCTGCCCAGCTGGTGTGGACGCTGCGCGGGGTGGGGTCGGAGTTCTCCCGGCTGCGGCTGACGGGGGGCGGCCGGGCTGTGCAGGTGTCGGTGGGAGCCGACGACCTGCAGAACCGGGGCGACTGGGGCTCCTACGACCCCGACGGCCTGTCGCCGCGGTCGCCCGCCCTCTACATCGCCAACCGGCGACTGCGCTCCCTCGACGGCGCTCTCGTCGACAGCCCGGTCAGCGACGACCGGGGCAGCCAGCCCGTTGACCTCGCGGCCTCTGCGGTCAACGACGGCCGGCTTGCCGTGCTGACCCTCGCCGGGCGGGAGTGGCAGTTGCGGACGGGTCCGCCCGGGGGACCCTTCGGGGCACCGATCTGGCGAGGGCGTCAGCTCGCGTCGCCGTCCTGGGGTCGGGGGCAGCGCGGCCTGTGGTTCCTCGACGCGGGCCGGCTGATGCTGGCGCCGCTCGGCGGGCGGCCCATGGGGATCCCGGTCGACGCCCCCGACCTGCCCGGCCCGTACACCGTCGTGCGTGTCTCGCGCGACGGCGCGCGCGTCGCTCTCGTGACCGGGCGCGGACGTGAGCGCCGGCTCGTCGTGGGTCGCGTCTACACCGTCCGCGGGGTGCTGCGCGTCGGTGGGCTCCGCCCGATCGCCCCGACGGTGCAGGACGTCGGCCACGTCAGCTGGGACGGCTCGACGTCCCTGGTGGTCCTGGGCCGGGTGCCCGGGCTGACAGCGGCGGTTCCGGTGCGGGTGGCCGTCGACGGGTCGGTGGTCGCCCCGCTGGTGCGCGTCGGCCTCGAGACGACCGAGCCGCAGCGGCTTGCTGCCGCTCCCGGCCGGCCGCTCGTCGTCGGCGCGACCGTGCGCGGCGTCCCGACGCTCTTTCGCGACAACAGCCGTCAGTACTCCCCCGAGGCCGTCGGGGCGGAGCCCTTCTACCCCGGCTGAGGCGCGCTGCGGCCGCCGTCCCCAGACCCGGTGGGGCCGTCCCCAGCCCTCGTCGTCCAGCCCCCGCGACGTCCTTGCTGCTGCGACGGTCGCGGGGTGCCCGCGATCCTCACCGCCCTGCTCGACCTGGCGCTGCCGCAGGCCTGCGCGGGGTGCCGACTGCCGGGGGTCCGCTGGTGCCGTAACTGCGGCGCCGAGGTCGGGGGTTGGGCCGCCCAGCCGCTGGGCCCGACTCGGCCGGATCCACCGCCGGCCGGCTTCCCTGCTTGGGCGACGGCCGCCGCGCCGTACGACGGGGTGCTGCGCGCCGCGCTCCTGGCCTACAAGGAGCAGGGCCGGCGCGACCTCGCTGGGTCGCTCGGCGCCCTGCTCTCCGCCGCGGTGGACGCCCTGGTCGAGCCCGGGCGCCCGGTCCTGCTGGTGCCGGTCCCGTCGAGCCGCGCGGCGGTGCGCCGCCGGGGCTACGACCACGCGGACCGCCTCGCGGCAGCCGCTGTCCGGGCCCTGACCCGACGCCCGGCGCGGCTGGCACCCCTGCTCGCCGTACGCCGGACAGTGGCGGACCAGGCTGGTCTGGGCTCGGTGCAGCGCGCGCGCAACCTCGCCGGGGCGCTGCAGCCGCGACGCGGCGGCGCGGTCGGGCTGGCCGCCGACGCGGCAGCTCACGGCTGGGCGGTGGTCCTGGTCGACGACGTCGTGACCACCGGGGCCACCCTTGCCGAGGCAGCTCGGGCCGTGTCGGCCGCCGGCCTCGTGGTCCAGGGCGCAGCCACCGTGGCGGCGACCCGGCGCCGGGTCAACGGATCTTGCTCTTCACCTGTGCAGCAGGGGTGAAGAGGTCTACCGTCCGGATCAGGCACGTGACTCACCGTCGAGCGAGGGAGAACCTGCGTGGACATCGTCGTCAAGGGCCGGAACGTCGAGGTCCCGGATCACTTCCGGGAGCACGTCGCGGAGAAGTTGGTTCCCTCCGAACGCCTGGATGCCCGGGTGTTCCGTCTTGATGTCGAGCTCGCGCACGAGCGCAACCCACGACAGGCCGCCCACGCCCAGCGAGTGGAGATCACCTGCCACAGCAAGGGACCGGTGATCCGCGCCGAGGCCTGCGCCGCCGACTTCTACGCCGCGCTGGACCAGGCGACGCTCAAGCTCGAGGCCCGGCTGCGCAAGGCCCACGACCGTCGGCGGGTGCACCACGGCAGCAAGAACCCGCCGTCGGTCGCCGAGGCGACGGCGGGCCTGCCCGGTGACCTGCCGCCCGACCGCGAGGTGCTGGTCGGCCGCAACGGCCAGTCCGCAGAGGCCGCCCACGAGTCGGTGGCCCTGCTCGAGCGGCCGGAGGCTGCGGATGACACCGAGCTGCTCATCGTCCGTGACAAGACGCACGCGGCGACGGCGATGACGACCACGCAGGCGCTGCACGAGATGGAGCTCGTGGGGCACGACTTCTTTCTCTTCAGCGACAGCGACACCGGCCAGCCGAGCGTCGTCTACCGCCGGCACGGCTATGACTACGGCGTGATCCGGCTCGCCGCGGGCTGAAGGTGGGCGGGCCTTGGGCCGATCACCGGTCTAGGGTTCGCCTAGCA
>JANPHZ010000324.1:0-4301 GCA_031424715.1 Frankiaceae bacterium | reverse complement strand
GCTGCTGGCCGAGCTCGACACGGTCGTGCTGGTGGTGCCGTGCGAGCTGCGCGCGACCGCAGCCGCAGGGCACCTGGCCGACCGGCTGCGGGCGGCCGGCGTCTCGCTGCTGCTGGTGACCCGCGGGCCGGCGCCGGCCGGGCTCGCCCCGGCCGAGGTCGCGCGCGTCGTCGGCGCTCCGGTGCTCGTGGCGATGCGCCAGCAACCGGGGCTCGACCGGCTGCTCGAGCGCGGTGAGCCGCCCGGCCAGGGCCGTGGTCCGCTGGCGTCGGCGTGCCTCGCGCTGCTCGACACCCTGCTACCCGAGCGCCGCGCGGCATGACCGGCCAGGTCGACCCGGACCTGCTCGAGCGGGTCCGTCGCCGTGTCGGGCGGCAGCCGGGGCCTCCCACCGCTGCGGCGGTGGCTGCCGCGCTGCGGCTGGAGGACGGTGGCCTGCGCGGCGACGTGGGCAGCCTGCTTGCCGCGCTGCAACGCGAGATCGTGGGCGCCGGTCCGCTGACCGGGCTGCTGGCCGACCCGGCCGTCACCGACGTCCTGGTCAACGGAGCCGGCCAGGTCTGGGTCGACCGCGGCGCCGGGTTGGCGCTGACCCCGGTGCGGTTCGCCGACGACATCGCCGTACGACGACTGGCTCAGCGGCTGGCCGCTCCGAGCGGGCGCCGGCTCGACGACGCGCAGCCATGGGTCGATGCCCGGCTCCCCGACGGCACCCGGCTGCACGCGGTGCTCTCTCCCGTGGCGGTGGACGGCACCTGCCTCTCGCTGCGTATCCCGCGCCGTCGTGGCTTCACCCTGGCCGAGCTGGCGGCTGCCGGGTCGGTCCCCCCGGACGGCGTCACGGTGCTGCAGGCGCTGGTGGCGAGCCGGCAGGCCTTTGTCGTCACCGGGGGCACCGGCACGGGCAAGACGACCCTGCTCTCCGCGCTGCTGTCCCTGGTCGATCCCACCGATCGCGTCCTGCTGGTGGAGGACAGCGGCGAGCTGCGACCGGCCCTGCCGCACGTCGTCCGGCTCGAGGCCAGGCCGCCCAACGTCGAGGGGGCAGGGGAGGTCACCCTGCGCGACCTGGTCCGCCAGGCCCTGCGGATGCGCCCGGATCGGTTGGTCGTGGGCGAGGTCCGCGGCGCGGAGGTGGTCGATCTGCTGGCCGCGCTCAACACCGGCCACGAGGGAGGTTGCGGCACCCTGCACGCCAACTCGGCGGCCGACGCGCCCGCCCGGCTGGAGGCCCTCGCCGCCGCGGCCGGGCTCGGCCGGGAGGCCCTGCACAGCCAGCTCGCCTCGGCCCTGCGGGTCGTGGTGCACCTCACCCGCACCGGCCCGCAGCGGCGGGTGGGACAGGTCTGCCTGCTGACGCGCGACGACGCGGGCTGGGTCGTCGCCACGCCCGCCTGGGAGTGGGACGGACAAGGCGCCACCGGAAGACCGGGACCGGCGGCGGACGGTCTGGCCCGGCTGCTGGCGCCGTGACCGGAGTCGTGCCCGAGGTCGTGCCCGAAGTCGTGGCCGCGATCCTCGTGGGCCTGGCGCTCGGCGTTCTGTGCTGGCCCGTGCCGACGGGTCTGGACCGACTGGGGCTCACGGCCCGGGCCCGCCGACCGGTCGCCGGGTGGTGGTGGGTGGGCGGCGCCGCCGGGTGGCTCTACGGCGGACCGGCCCTGGCCGTCCTGCTCGCCGCGGCGGCCGCGGCGGTGCCCCGGTGGCGGCAGGCCCGCGAGGGGGTGGCCGGAGGCGAACGCGAGCGCCGACGCGCCCTGGAGGCGCTCGGTCTGCTGGCCGCCGAGCTGCGGACCGGGCGCCCGCCCGCGCTGGCGCTCGCCGGCGCCGCCGAGGTCGCGGTCGCCGGGTCGAGGGACGCGCTGCTCGCCGCGGCCGCGGCTGCGCGGCTCGGCGGTGACGTCCCGGCCGCACTGACCGGACCGTCGACGGCAGTGCCGACCGTCTGGCGGGGGCTGGCGACCTGCTGGACCGTCTGCACCGGCGTCGGTCACGGTCTTGCGTCCGGCGTCGAGAGGTTGGAGGAGGGGCTGCGCGCCGCGGAGGAGCAGCGGCGGTGCGTGGAGGCCGAGCTCGCCGGGCCACGGGCCACGGCGGCGCTGCTCGCCGGGCTCCCGCTCGCCGGCATTGCCCTCGCGGCCGGGCTCGGCGCAGACCCGGTGCACGTCCTGCTGCGCACGCCGGTCGGGTTGGCCTGCTTGGTCATAGGTCTCGGTGCTGACCTGCTCGGCTGGCTCTGGACCCGCGCGCTCGTCGCCCGGGCAATGGCCGGGTGACGGGGCTCGCGGCGCTGCTCGCCGGGTCAGCCCTGCTGGTCCTGCTGAGCGGTCGCCACGCCGCACCGTCGCGGTTGGTCACCGTGGCGGGAAGGGTGCGTGGTGAACGAGGCGGTGAGAGCCGCATCGGACCGGTGTTGGCCTGCGTCGTGGCCGGGGTGATGTGCGTGCTCGTCGCCCCTGGGCTGCCGGGGCTCGTGGCCGGCATGGCCGTGGCTGTGCTGGGACCGCCGTGGCTGCGCGGCCTCGAGCCGCGGGACGTGCGTCGGCGCCGCGAGCAGCTGGCCCGCGACCTCCCGACCGCGATGGACCTGCTCGCGTCCTGCCTGGCAGGTGGCGCCGACCCGGCCCGAGCCGCCGGTGCCGTGGCCCAGGCCGTCGGGGGGCCCTGCGGCGAGCGGTTCGCCGCCGTCGCGGGGTCATTGCGGGCCGGCAGTCCGCCCGACCTGGCCTGGGCCGCCCTGGCCGATCCGGCTGCTCCGGACGACCCGCTCGCACCCGTGGCCCGGCTGCTCTCCCGCGCCGCCGTCGGGGGAGCGCCGGTCGCGCCGGCGGTGCAGCGGCAGGCCGCCGACCTGCGGGCCGCCCGGCGGGGACAGGCCGAGCAGCTGGCGCGCCGGGTCGGTGTGCTGGCCGTCGCTCCGTTGGGGCTGTGCTTCCTGCCGGCGTTCGTGCTGCTCGGCGTCGTACCGGTGGTGCTCGGTCTTGCCGGTCCGGTGCTCACCGGCCGCTGACCGTCGAGTCGCTGACCGTCGACTCGCTGCCCACAGGCAGCGGCTGCGTCCACAGATGGGCCTCGGGCACCCCCGCCGGCGGGCTGCAGCGCCGACCGTCGGAGGTGACCGGGCGACCGCCCGGCACCCGCTCGTCCTGGAGGTCAGCTGTGGCTCGTCTCGATCGTCTTCGTTCCCTTCCCGTCCGCGCCGTCGCGCGGGTGCAGTCCGGTGCCGCTGGCTCCGAGACCGGCATGACGACGGCGGAGTACGCCGTCGGCACCGTCGCCGCGTGCGGCTTTGGCGGCATCCTCTACAAGATCATCACGAGCGACCAGATCCTCGGGCTGCTCAGTGACGTGATCGCCCGAGCCTTCAAGCTCGCGTTCTGATGACGGTCCTCGTCCCGGGTCGCCGGGCCGTGTCCGGTCGGGTGGCCCGGGACGGGGGCCAGGTCACGGCGGAGGCCGCGGTGGTCCTGCCCGTTCTCGTCGTCGTCCTGGTCGCGGCGCTCTGGGTGCTGGCCTGCGTCGCCGCCCAGCTGAGCTGCGTCGACGCGGCCCGGGCGGGGGCTCGCGCCGCGGCGCGTGGCGACAGCCCCGCGCAGGTCCGCGCCGCCGCCCTGGCCGTCGCTCCCCGCGGCGCCGAGGTCGCGTTGCTCCCCAGCGGGGACGAGGTGTCGGTGCGGGTCAGCGCCCGAGTCCGGCCGTTCGGCCCCGCACTGCGCCGGCTCCCGGCGACCCCCGTGACGGCCGAGGCCACGGCGCTGGTCGAGCGCTCCGCCGACGGCAGGGCCGGATGAGGGCCCGATCCTGCTGTCGTACGCCGGACCCCGGCCCGCACCAGCGGACGACCCGGCACCTCCGTCGTACGCCGGACTCCGGCTCGGCCAGCGTCCTGGTCCTCAGCCTGAGCGCCGTGCTGGCGCTGGTCGCCACCGTCGCGGTGGCGCTGGCCGCCGTGGCCGTGACCCGGCACCGCGCGGCGTCGGCCGCCGACCTGGCGGCCCTAGCCGCCTCCGACCTCTCCGACCGGGGCGCCGGCGCCGCCTGCGCCGCCGCGGCCCGCATCGTCTCCAGCGCGCTCGGGCCGACCGGCGAGCTGACCCGCTGCCAGGTGGCCGGACCCGGCGAACCCGTCGAGGTCGAGGTGCGGGTGCGCCCCGGCGGCAGGCTCGGCACCTTCGGACGAGCCACCGCCACCGCCCGCGCCGGACCGTGACCCCCACCGTGCGGCCGGCAAGGGGAGACGAGAGGGGAGGCGCCGGGAACGCGGGTGGACTTTCGTGCGTCGCTGTAGGAAGACGTCCGAA
>JANPHZ010000323.1:0-7840 GCA_031424715.1 Frankiaceae bacterium | reverse complement strand
CGGCGTGCAGTGGCACGTTGCCGAGCCACTCGATGTTGGCGCTGGCAAACCCCGGCGTCGGCGCTGCGTTGCCGCTGCCCGGCAGGCTGAGGGTGGCGAGTGCCAGGACGAGGGCGAGCAGCAGGCGGCGCATGCCAGACGGGTTCGACAGGAGTGACCGGTGTCCTGCTCAGAGCTCGTAGGTCGCTCCGCACTCGGCAAGGTCGACCGGGCCGTCGTAGACCGCCGCGGCCTCCTTCGCGATCGCGTCGGCGTCAGCCCACGCGACGACGTGGGTCAGCACGAGCCGGCCGACCTGGGCCTCCTGCGCGTGCTCGCCCGCCTGGCGCCCCGACAGGTGCACGCCCTGCGGGTTGTCGGAGCTGTCGGCCCACGACGCCTCGCACAGGAATAGGTCGGTGCCGCGGGCGAGATCGACGAGGCCGGGGCAGACGCCGGTGTCGCCGGAGTAGGTCAGTGACCGCCCCCCGGCGCTCAGTCGCATCGCATGGCACTCCACCGGGTGGTTGCTGCGGGTGGTGTCCACCGAGAACGGCCCGATCTGCTGGTGGCCGACCGGGACCTCGCGGAAGTCGTAGACGTCGAGCAGGCCGTGCGAGGGGGGCGCCTCGTAGGAGGCGAAGATCCGGTCGCGGGTGCCGGCCGGACCGTAGACGGGGACCGCGGGCGCCATGCCGGACGGGTGGTAGCGCCGGGCGTAGGAGTAGGCCACCAGGTCGATGCAGTGGTCCGCATGCAGGTGGGAGATGTAGATCGCGTCGACGTCGAGCAGGTCGATGTGGCGCTGCAGCTGACCGACGGCGCCCGCCCCCAGGTCGACGACGAGCCGAAAGCCTTCGTGCTCCACGAGGTAGCCCGAGCACGGTGAGTCCGGACCCGGGAAGGTGCCGGCACAGCCGAGAACGGTCAGCTGCACTGTCGCTCCTTGAGGGTCTCGACGGCGCCGACCTCCGGCCCGAGGAAGCGCTTGCCCAGTCGGGCGAAGGGGTCGGCCGCACCGGTCGCCAGGAAGCGGTGCGTCGGCGGCGGCGCGCCCTCGCTGCGGAGCAGGTCCTCGCCCACCAGCACCCGGTAGACGTCCTTCGCGGTCTCCTCGGCGCTGCTCACCAGCGTCACCCCCTCCCCGACGACCAGGCTGATCATGCCGGTGAGCAGCGGATAGTGCGTGCAGCCCAGCACGAGAGTGTCCACATCGGCGGCGAGGACCGGCTCGAGATAGTGCGTGGCCAGCTGCAGCAGCTGACGCCCCGTCGTGACGCCGCGCTCGACGAAGTCGACGAACCGGGGACACGCCGCCGAGGTGAGCTGCACCTCGGTGGCCGCGAAGGCATCGTCGTAAGCCCTGCTGTCGATGGTGATCTGGGTCCCGATGAGCCCGACGCGTCCGGTGCGGGTCGCGGCGACGGCCCGGCGGGTGGCCGGCGCGATGACCTCCACGACCGGCACGTCGTAGCGCTCGCGGGCGTCACGCAGGCAGGCGCTCGACGCGCTGTTACAAGCGATGACGAGGAGCTTGACGCCCTGGGACACGAGCTCGTCCATGCCGGCGAGCGCGTGGCGGCGTACGTCCGCGATCGGGAGCGGGCCGTAGGGCCCGTGCGCGGTGTCGCCGAGGTAGACGATCGACTCCTGCGGGAGCTGGTCGAGCAACCCCCGCGCAACAGTGAGCCCACCCACGCCGGAGTCGAAGACCCCGATGGATGCGTCAGATGTCACACCGCACAGCGTACGGCGCAGCGTTCCTGAGACAATGCTGAGCGTGACCAGCACCGAACGCGTGATTCGCCCTGCTGCCCTGCTGCCCGAACGGGCCGCCCGCCAGATCATGGCCTGGCTCACCGAGCGCGACGTCACGGCCGGGGGCTGCTGGTCGCACGACCTGAGCAGCATCCAGCGCTACAGCGGGCCCTTCGACGGCGTCGGTGGCATGCGTGGCAGTGCGCGGCTGCTCGGCTCGCTGCACATCACCTGGGACACCTACTCCGCGACGGTCTTCCGGGTGAAGGTGACCGACGACGGTGTGGCCGAGGGCCTGACGGTCGAGTCGCTGTGCGACGAGGTGTTCGCGGTCGCCGGCCTGACGCTGGCCTCCTGCCCGCGCGCCGACCTCGCGCCGGCGCCGCTGGCTGACCCGTTCCGCGCACGCCAGGGCGACTAGGCCCAGAGCTGGCCCTCGAGGGCCGACTCCGCCTCCTCGAGGGTGCCGGCGTAGGCCCCGGTCGAGAGGTACTTCCAGCCGCCGTCGCAGACGATCAGCGCGATGTCGGCGCGCTCGCCGTTCTTGACGCACTTCATCGCCTCGCCCATCGCGGCGTGCAGGATCGCGCCGGTGGAGATGCCCGCGAAGATGCCCTCTTCCTCCACGAGCTGGCGAGTACGACGCAGGGCCTCGCGCGGCCCCACGGAGAAGCGTGAGGTCAGCACGGATCCGTCGTACAGCTCCGGGATGAAGCCCTCGTCGATGTTGCGCAGCCCATAAACGAGCTCGCCGTAGCGCGGCTCGGCGGCGATGATGCGCACGCCCGGGACGGTCTCGCGCAGATAGCGCCCGGCACCCATGAGCGTGCCCGTCGTGCCGAGGCCGGCGACGAAGTGGGTGATCGTCGGCAGGTCCTCGACCAGCTCGGGGCCCGTCGTCTCGTAGTGCGCGAGGGCGTTGGCGGGGTTGCCGTACTGGTAGAGCATGACCCAGTCGGGGTTTTCGGCCGCGAGCTGCTTGGCCATCGCGACGGCCTGGTTGGAGCCGCCGGCCGCGGGCGAGGCGACGATCTCGGCGCCGTACATCGTCAGCAGCTGGCGCCGTTCGATCGAGGTGTTCTCGGGCATGACGCAGATCAGCCGGTAGCCCCGCATCCGGCAGACCATCGCCAGGGCGATGCCGGTGTTGCCGCTGGTCGGCTCGAGCACAGTGCAGCCGGGACGGAGCAGCCCCTCCTTCTCGGCCTGCGCCACCATGTAGAGCGCCGCGCGGTCCTTGACCGAACCCGTCGGGTTGTCCTGCTCGAGCTTGGCCCACAGCCGCACGTCCGCGGAGGGGGACAGCCGCGGGAGACCGACGAGCGGCGTGCGCCCGACGGAGTCCAGCAGCGAGTCGAAGCGCATCGGCTAGCGCGCGCCGCCAGCAACCGCGGGCAGCACGGTCACGCTGTCGCCGTCCTTGAGCGGTGCGTCCAGAGCGCCGAGGAAGCGGACGTCCTCGTCGTTGACGTAGACGTTGACGAAGCGGTGCAGGCTGCCCTCGTCCGTCACGAGGCGACCGCGGATGCCCGGGTGGCGGGCGTCGAGGTCATCGAGCAACCCCGCCAGCGTGTCGCCCGAGCCCTCCACGGCCTTCTGCCCGTCGGTGTACGTGCGCAGGATCGTCGGGATCCGGACCTCGATGGCCATAGCGGTGGAGTTCTCCTCGTGTCGACGTGCGGGGGATGGGCTCATTGCCTCAACAGGGCGGAACGACGCGCGCATTCCGCCTCAGACGACGGTGATCGGCTCCTCGTCGACCTGCCCGTCCGTGATCCGGTAGGAGCGCAGCTCGACGTCGGTGTCCGAGCGCGTGCTCACCAGCACGTAATGAGCATCGGGCTCAGAGGCGAGCGTCACGTCGGTGCGGGAGGGATAGGCCTCAGTCGCGGTGTGCGAGTGATAGATCACGAAGGGCACCTCGTCGGCGTCGTCCATGGCCCGCCACACCCGCAGCTGCTCCTGGGCGTCGAAGCGGTAGAAGGTCGGAGAGCGCTCGGCGTTGTCCATCTCGAACACCCGGGTGGCGACGCCGTCACGGCCGGCGATCACGCCGCACGCCTCGTCAGGGTGGTCACGTCGGGCGTGCGCCACGATCGCATCGACCATGGCCTGGGGCAGCGTCAGCACGCGTTCCAGGCTAGGCCTGGTTCGGTCGGGGCTGCAGGCAGGCCAAGAGCGACTCCTGCACCCAGCCCAGCCAGCCGTAGATCCCGAGCAGGGGCTCGCGCGGATCGTCGACGTCGAGCTGGTCGTCGAGGTCCTCGGTGACCTCCAGCCGGGTCCCGAGCACGAGCCGGATGTCGTTGAGCCACGCCAGCCAGAGGTCGGCCCGGTCGCGGTCGAGGGTGAGCTTGCCGCCGCTGTCGCGCAGCGGCTCGAGGTCGGCGAGGACCGCATAGGCGCTGCTGCGCTTGGCCGCTCGCAAGTCCGGCTCGGTGTAGCGGCGGAACTCCGCGGCTGCCTCGTCGTCCTGGCTGTACGCCGCCGGGAAGAGCCGTCCGAGTGCCGGGTCCGTCGGCGGCTGCAGGTCTGTCGGGGGCAGCGCCACCAGGGCGGCCAGCGGGTCCTCCGGGACCGGGTCCGCTGCACCGAGCAGGTCCAGCAGCTCACTGGCGCACTGGGTCAGCACCGAGGCCTCGACCGGCTCGATCTTGGCCTGCACCCCGCGGCGGGTGCGCGTGAAGCGCACCCTCAGTCCTGCTGCACGGTGGCCCAGAGCCCGCGCGCATGCAGTCGGGAGGTGTCGTGCTCCATCTGCTCGCGGCTGCCTGAGGAGACGACGGCGCGCCCCTTCTCGTGCACGTCGAGCATCATCGCGTGGGCCTTCTCCTTCGGATAGCCGAAGAGCTCCATGAGCACGAACGTCACATAGCTCATGAGGTTGACCGGGTCGTTCCAGACGATGGTCACCCAGGGCAGGTCTGGGGTCGTCTCCTCGTCGACCTCCGGCCGGTCCAGCTGGGCCGGGGCGGTCACTGCCTCGCCAGCTCGCGCTTGAGCACCTTGCCGGTGCTGTTGCGCGGCAGCTCGTCGTGCCGCACCCACCGGCGCGGGACGGCGAAGCGGGCGAGTCGCTCACGCACCCACTGCTGCAGCTCGGCGTCGTCGACGGCGCTGCGGGTGACCACGTGCGCCACCAGCTGGACGCCGTACGCCGGGTCGTCGACACCGACGACAGCGGCCTCGCGCACGGCCGGGTGCGCGAGCAGGGTGTCCTCGACCTGGCCGACAAAGACGTTCTCCCCGCCCACGACGACCATGTCATCGCTGCGACCGAGCACGGTCAGGCGTCCCCGCTCGTCGAGGATGCCGAGGTCACCGGTCGCGACCAGCCCGTCGAGCCGCTCCTTGTCGGTGCCGTCGGTGTAGCCGGAGAAGGCCATCCCGCTACCTACGAAGAGGCGACCTGGCTCACCGGGTGGTGCGTCACGTCCGTCCTCGCCGATGACCCGCAGGGTCACGCCATGTGGCGCGGTGCCGGCGCACCTCGGGTCCTCGGCTAGGTCCTGCGGCGAGGCTACGGCGGCGTACGCGACCTCCGTCGACCCGTAGAGGTTGTAGAGCACCGGCCCGAACGCCTCCAGCACCCGCGTCGCCAGGTCACCGGGCAGAGCACTGCCGCTCGAGGCGATGACCCGCAGCGAGGACAGGTCGTACGCCGACGGGTCGGCAGCCAGCAGCAGATCGAGCATCACCGGGACGACGACGAGCGCCGTCGCCCGGTGCTCCTGCACGTCGCGCAGGACCTGGGTCGCGTCGAAGCGGCGGCGCAGCACCACCGTCGACCCGAGCACCATCGCCAACGACAGGTGGCCCAGTCCCCACGCGTGGAAGACCGGCGAGGCGATCACCGTCGTCTCACCGGTGTGCAGCGGGATGCTCGACAGGACCGAGACGGCGTCGTCGATCCCGCCCCCGCTGCGGGCTGCGCCGCGCGGGGCGCCCGTGGTGCCGCTGGTGAGGATGACCTGCCGCGACGTGTGCGCCGGCTTGGGTGGCGCCGAGGCCGGCTGCTCCGACAGCTCGCGGAGGACTTCGGTCGTGAGGTGCAGCCGCTCGCGGGACGGTCCGACCAGGGGGGCGAGCTCTTCGTCGTAGAGGACCGCGACCGCGTTCTCGCGGCGCAGCACCTCCTCGAGCTGCGCGGCCGCTGACCCGGTGTTGAGGTAGAGCACGTCAGCACCGCACTTGCTCAAGGCCGTTGCTGCCTCGACGAAGCCGCCGCTGTTGCGGGCGAGCAGCCCGACCGCGTCGCCGGACAGGATCCCCATCGCCCGCAGGTGCCCGGCGAGCCGGTCGGTGCGGGCGTCGACCTCGCGCCAGGTGAGCGTGCCGTGGTCGTCCATGATGGCCGGGCGGTGGGGGCTGCGGGCGGCGCCGGCGGCGTAACCGCTCGCGGGCGTGACGCCCCAGCGGGCCAGTGCCAGGGCCATCCCGAGCAAGCGGTCAGGGCGGGCAGGAGCGAGCAGGCCCGAGCGGGCCAGCACGCGCGCTGCCTGCAGGTCGATGACGCAGTCCTCCCGGTCCGGTGGTGTCCAGGGGAAATTACCGCTCCCGCGCCAGGGCGCGGGAGGCAGGCGCACGCACCTGTACCTGTGGGCAGAATGCGCGGGTGACGATCTCGCTGGACCAGATCACGTCGTACGCCGTAGGGCTCGACCACCCCGAGGGCGTGACGGTCGACGCCGCCGGGCAGGTCTACGCCGGCGGTGAGGCCGGACAGGTCTATCGCGTCGACGCTGACCGCAGCGTGACCGAGGTAGCGCAGACCGGCGGGTTCCTGCTGGGACTGTGCGCCGACGGCGCCGGGCTCCTCTACTGCTGCGACATCGGTCGCAAGGAGCTGCTGCGCGTCGACCCGCGCAGCGGCTCGGTCGAGGTCTACAGCTCCGGCAGCGCGGACCGCCCGATGGTCAACCCCAACTGGCCCGTGTTCGACGCCGTCGGCAACCTCTACGTGACCGACTCGGGCACCTGGAGGGGCGACGACGGCTGCGTCTTCCGGATCAGCCCGCAGGGTGAGACCGCGGTCTGGAGCACGGGCTCCAGCAACTTTCCTAACGGCGCCGCGCTTACTCCGGACGGCTCGGCGCTGCTCGTCCTCGAGTCGTGCACCCCTGCGCTGGTGCAGCTGCCGATCGGGTCGGACGGAGTCGCCGGGCCGCGCGAGTTGATTGCCGAGCTGCCCGGCACCGTGCCCGACGGGATCGTGCTGTGCGCCGACGGCTCGGCCTACGTGCTCTGCTACCGCCCCGACCGCATCCTGCACGTCGACGACAAGGGCACGGTCAGCACGGTCGCGGATGACCCTCAGGGCACGATCCTCGCGGCGCCGACCAACGGGGTGTGGATCGACGGACTGCAGACCCTGGTCACGGGCAACCTCGGCCGGTGGCACCTGTCCCGCCTGACCCCTGGCCGCACCGGCGTGGCCCTGAACTACCCGGAGATGAACCGATGAGGACGGCACTGGTCACCGGCGGCGCGGCCGGGATCGGGCAGGCCACAGCCGCTGCGCTGACCGCCGCCGGCCTGCGGGTCGCGGTCGTCGACCGCGAAGCGGCGACCCCGCCGGACGGGGGCGTCGCGGTGCGCGCCGACGTCGGCCGGAGCAGCGAGTGCGCCCGGGCCGTGGCCGAGGCTCTCGAGGCCCTGGGCCGGCTCGACGTGCTGGTCAACTGCGCCGGCATCCAGCGCTACGGCGACGTGATCGAGACGCCCGACGAGGTGTGGGACGAGGTCATCGCCGTCAACCTGTCGGCGGTGTTCTGGATGAGCAAGCACGCGATGCCCCACCTGCTCGCCTCCGGTGCCAGCGCGGTGGTCAACGTCGCTTCGGTGCAGGCCTTCGCCGCGCAGCACGGCGTCGCGGCCTACTCCGCGAGCAAGGGCGGGATCGTGGCTCTGACGAAGGCGATGGCCGTCGACCACGCCCCGCGCGTGCGGGTCAACGCGGTCTGCCCCGGGTCGGTCGACACCCCGATGCTGCGCTCGGCCGCCGCGCTGTTCTCCGACGAGCCCGACAAGGCCGTCGCGTCGTGGGGGCAGATGCACCCGATGGGTCGGGTGTGCACGCCGCAGGAGGTCGCTGATGCCGTCG
>JANPHZ010000322.1:0-1970 GCA_031424715.1 Frankiaceae bacterium | reverse complement strand
GTCCCGGCCGGTCGGCGCGCCCACGCTCGGGCTGCGGGTGTCAAGGATGCGCCGCGGGTCCAGCGGCATGAAGCCGGCGCCGGCGGTGTCGGGGGTGTACCACCCGGCGAGGTCGGCGAGCAGGTCGACGGTGCCGCCGCTGCTGAGCAGCGACACGCTGCCGTTGCTGCCGAGCGTCGCCGTCACCAGGTTGGGGACCGTCTGCCCGCGTACGGCGTTGAGGTTGCTCGACTTCGGCAGCGCGGCCCCCGTCGGGTAGACGCGCACGTCGGTCGCGGCCGAGATGTTCGTGACGGTGACGTTGAGGATCACCGCCGTCGCGTTAGCCGGCACCGTTCCTGCGCTGGTCGACAGGCCTGCGACCTGCAGGACGAGCGGGCTGTTGGCGGACACCGGGGCCTTGGCGGCGCCGACGCCCTCGCGGGTGTCGAGGATGCGCTGCGGCACGACGGGCGTGAACGTCGAGGCTGCGCCGGCGACGACGGGCGCTGGGGCCGGGCCCTGCTGATGCACCTGCGCCTCGTCGCCCGGACCGCCGAGCAGCTTGCCTGCCCGTACGCCGGCGCGGTCCACGCCCCAGAGGTCGCCGGGGTTCTCGTTGCCGCTGCCGTCGTAGGTGTAGTAGTCGTAGAGCAGGCTCTCGCCGTCGGTCGACCAGCTGGGGTACTCCGCGACCGAGCGCACGGCGGGGTCGGGCCGGGTCGAGGCGAAGACGTTGGCGCTCCCCCCGGCCGCCGGGACGGTCGCGATCTGGGCGACGTCACCGGCGGAGGCGTTGGCGTCGGTCACCGCGGCGTAGGCGATGGTCGTGCCGTCGGGCGACCAGGCCGGCAGCGCTCCGGACGGACCGAGGGCCCGCTTGCCGGTGCCGTCGGTGTTGATGACGTTGAGCGGGCCGACGCCACTGCTGGCCGTCGCCAGGGCGGCGTAGACGATCTGGGCGCCGTTGGTCGGGTTGTAGTCGGCGGTGAAGCCGTTGTCGGCGCCGGGTACGGGAGCCGGCGTCCCACCCGCGGCGGGAACGGTGAGCAGGGCGCTGGTCACCGCGCCGTTGCTGTCCTGGGTGACGCGGGTGAACAGCAGCGTGGAGCCATCGGGCGACCACGCGGGCGAGATGTCGATGCTGTCGGTCGGGTTGGCGCCGTCCGTGCTCGGCGGGGTAGACAGCCGCCGGTAGCCGCTGCCGTCGCGGTTGACGACGATGATCCCGGGGGCATTGGTCGGAGCGGTCGCGGGGTTGCCGAGGTAGTCGCTCGCCAGCGCGATCCGGGTGCCGTCCGGCGACAGCTCGGGGTCGTCGTAGGTGAACGCGAGGTTGGCGTCGGCCGGCAGCACGGTGGTGACCCGGCGGTTCTCCAGGTCCTGCAGGACGAGGGCGTAGGCCCCGTCGTCGTCGGCGTCGACGGTGTAGACGATCTCGTTGGCAGTGCTGCTCGCCATCGCCGGTGTGACGAGCAGGACGCTCAGCGGCAGCGCCGCCAGCAGCGCTCCGGACAGCCGGGCGGCGAGCGGGCGGGCGGGAACGGCCATCGGGACGAGCCTCTCGTCGTGGCGCCGGGGATCGGGCGTCGCGCCCATTGTGGCGGCAACCGGACGGTCTGCGGGTCTGTTCGTCGTACCGGCGCGTCTGACATGCTCGCCGGACCCGCCTGCCACCGGGCAGGACGCCCCCTGGAGGAACAGCCGTGCCCATCGCCACCCCGGAGACCTACGCCGAGATGCTCGACCGGGCGAAGGAGGGTCGCTTCGCCTACCCGGCCATCAACGTCACCAGCTCGCAGACGCTCAACGCGGCGCTGCAGGGCTTCGCCGAGGCGGGCAGCGACGGGATCGTGCAGGTCAGCACGGGCGGCGGGGAGTACCTCTCCGGGCAGAAGGTCAAGGACATGGTGACCGGCGCGGTGGCGCTCGCGGAGTACGCCCACGTCGTGGCGGCGAAATACGACGTGACGATCGCGCTGCACACCGAC
>JANPHZ010000321.1:0-1502 GCA_031424715.1 Frankiaceae bacterium | reverse complement strand
AAGCGCGCCTACCGCGTGATCGACTTCCGTCGTCACGACAAGGACGGCGTCCCGGCCAAGGTCGCGCACATCGAGTACGACCCCAACCGCACCGCGCGCATCGCGCTGCTGCACTACGCCGACGGCGAGAAGCGCTACATCGTGGCGCCCAAGGGCCTGTCCCAGGGTGACGTCGTCGAGGCCGGACCGTCGGCCGACATCAAGCCGGGCAACGCCCTGCCGCTGCGCAACATCCCGACCGGTACGACGGTGCACAACATCGAGCTGCGGCCCGGTGGCGGTGCCAAGATCGCCCGCTCGGCCGGTGCCAGCGTCCAGCTCGTCGCCAAGGACGGCCCCTACGCGCAGCTGCGCATGCCGTCCGGTGAGGTGCGCAACGTCGACATCCGGTGCCGCGCCACGATCGGTGAGGTCGGCAACGCCGAGCAGTCCAACATCAACTGGGGCAAGGCCGGCCGGATGCGCTGGAAGGGCAAGCGCCCCTCCGTCCGCGGTGTCGCCATGAACCCGGTCGACCACCCGCACGGTGGTGGTGAGGGCAAGACCTCCGGTGGTCGCCACCCGGTCAACCCCGCTGGCAAGCCCGAAGGCCGCACCCGTCGCAAGAAGCCCAGTGACGCCCTCATCGTCCGCCGCCGCAAGACCAACAAGAAGCGCTAGGGGTAGTCCGCCATGCCGCGCAGTCTGAAGAAGGGTCCCTTCGTCGACGACCACCTGCTCAAGAAGGTGGACGTGCAGAACGAGAAGGGCACCAAGAACGTGATCAAGACCTGGTCGCGTCGCTCCACGATCATCCCCGACTTTCTCGGGCACACGATCGCGGTCCACGACGGGCGCAAGCACGTGCCGGTCTTCGTCACCGAGGCGATGGTCGGGCACAAGCTCGGCGAGTTCGCGCCCACCCGCACGTTCCGCGGGCACATCAAGGATGACCGGAGGGCTCGTCGTGGCTGAGAACAAGACGCGCCACCTGCCGGCCAACGCCGCGCTGGCTCAGGCGCGCTACGTGCGCACCTCGCCGATGAAGTGCCGCCGGGTCATCGACCTGGTGCGCGGCATGGATGCGACCGAGGCGCTCGACGTGCTGCGCTTCGCGCCGCAGGCCGCCAGCGAGCAGGTCGGCAAGGTGCTTGCCAGCGCGATCGCCAACGCCGAGCACAACAAGCAGCTCGACCCGAGCGACCTCTACATCAGCCAGGCCTACGTCGACGAGGGCCCGACGCTCAAGCGCTTCCGCCCGCGCGCCCAGGGCCGGGCCTTCCGGATCCGCAAGCGCACGAGCCACATCACGATCGTCGTCGAGGCAGCCGTTCCGGCCGCCGGTACGAGCTCGACCAAGAAGAAGGCAGGTGCCCGCTAGTGGGCCAGAAAGTCAACCCGCACGGGTTCCGCCTCGGTATCACCACCGACTGGACCTCCCGCTGGTACGCCGACAAGAACTACGCGGAGTACGTCAAGGAAGACGTCGCGATCCGCAAGCTCATGAGCAAGGGCATGGAGCG
>JANPHZ010000320.1:0-5198 GCA_031424715.1 Frankiaceae bacterium | reverse complement strand
GCTGACGAGGCTGGCGAGGCTGACGCCGGCGAACAGGGCGGCTGCGGACACAGCTGTCCCCTGATCGCCCGAGATCGGCGCCAGCGGACGCCGGAAGCGCTCGGCCGCAGACCGAAGGGCACCGCCGTGCAGGTCAAGAGTTCCGATCACGGTGCACCTCCTCTGGTTGCGCCTGGGGCAGGCCGCCCCGACTCGTATGTGGGCAAGGTAGGGCCACCTCCCGCAAGAGCGCAACGCATTTATTTCTGCGCTGCTCCGGAGTGCCCCGCCTCAGCCGTGAGGCGCAGGACGTCGTCGCCGAACTTGTCGAGCTTGGCCTGGCCGATGCCAGCGATCGCCACGAGTCCTGCGACGTCGGTGGGGGTGCGCTCGGCGATGGCAGCGAGCGTCGCGTCGGTGAAGACGCAGTAGGCCGGCTGGCCGAGCTCCTTGGCGCGCTCGGCCCGCCAGGTGCGCAGTGCGTCGTAGAGCGCCTCGTCACGGTCGGACGGGCAGCCTGGGCAGCGCCCCAGCTTGCGGTCGACGGCGCTGGTCAGCCCGGCGCCGCAGATGCGGCAGGCGACCGGGCCACCACGCTTGGCCCGAAGCGACGCAGGCGCGGACGCGGTCGTGGTGGTGGCTGCGTGCAGGCCATCCAAAAAGCGGGACGGTCGGCGCGAGCCCCGGCCGCCGGGCGAGCGCGACAGCGCCCAGGACAGCTGCAGGTGCTCGCGCGCGCGGGTGATCCCGACGTAGAGCAGCCGGCGCTCCTCCTCGATCGCGTCGGGGGTGTCGGCGTGCACCAGGGGCAGCGTCCCGTCGACGAGACCGACGAGGAAGACCGCGTCCCACTCCAGGCCCTTGGCGGCGTGCAGGGATGCCAGCGTCACGCCCTGGACGGTCGGGGCGTGCTGAGCGCTGGCCCGCTCCTCGAGCTCGGCAACGAGGTCGCGCAGCCCGGCCGACGGGTCGGCCTCCTGCAGGTCGAGGGCGAGTCGGTGCAGCGCGGCCAGCGACTCCCACCGGTCGCGGACCGCACCGGAGCTCGTCGGCGGCTCGAGGGTCCAGGCGAGGCCGGCCCGGAACACCTCCGCAGCCGCCTCCCCCAGAGCAACCGGGGCATCGACGTCGCCGGCCCGTCCGGCGCCGCGCAGCAGCAGGATCGCCTCGCGCACCTCCTTGCGGTCGAAGAAGCGCTCTCCACCGCGGATGACGTAGGGCACGTCGGACGTCGACAGCGCCGCTTCGTAGCCGGCCGACTGGGCGTTGACCCGGTAGAGGATCGCGATCTCACTCGCGGGAGTGCCGCTCTCCAGCAGCACCCGGCAGCGGGCCGCCACGGCGGCCGCCTCAGCCGGCTCGTCGAGGTGCTCGACGAACACGGGGGTCGGGCCGACGGGTCGCTGGGCCACCAGCTCCAGCCGTGCGGCCTGCATCGTGGATCGGGCGATCACGTCGTTGGCCAGCCCGACGACCTGCGGCGTCGAGCGGTAGTCACGGACCAGCCGCACCTCGGTCGCCGCCGGGAAGCGGTGCCGAAAGCCCAGCAGGTAGGACGGTGTGGCGCCGGTGAACGAGTAGATCGTCTGGTGGGCATCACCGACGACGCACAGGTCGTCGCGGTCTCCGAGCCAGGCGTCGAGCAGCCGCTGCTGCAGCGGCGTGACGTCTTGGTACTCGTCGACGACGAAGGAGCGGTAGCGCTCGCGGAACTCGCGGGCCAGACCCGACTGCTCCTCGAGCATCGCGGCAGTCAGCAGCAGCAGGTCGGCGAAGTCAGCGACCCCCTGCGCCCGCTTGAGCTCGACGTAGGCGTCGTAGACCTGGGCCACCACCGCGGCGTCGTACGGCGGGGTGCGGCCGGCCTTGTGCGCCGCCGCGACGTAGTCCTGCGGACCGTAGAGCGACGAAGCGGCCCACTCGAGCTCGGCGAGCAGGTCGCGCAGCTCGCTGGTGCCGGGCCGCAGCCGGGCCCGGGCCGCAGCGTTGGCGACCATCCCGAACGTGTTGTCGAGCAGCCGGGGCGGCGCCCCGCCGACGGCCCGCGGCCAGAAGTACTGCAGCTGGCGCAGTGCCGCCGAGTGGAACGTGCGCGCCTGGACGCCGCCGACGCCGAGCTGGCGCAGCCGGGTGCGCATCTCGCCGGCGGCGCGCGCGGTGAAGGTCACCGCCAGCAGCGCCGAGGCCGGCACCTGGTCGGTGAGCACCGCGTAGGCGGCGCGGTGGGTGATGGTGCGGGTCTTGCCCGTGCCCGCCCCGGCGAGGATGCAGACCGGCCCGCGCACGGCCTGCGCGGCCTCACGCTGCTCGGGGTCGAGGGCAGCGAGCACGTCCTGGGGAGTCACCCGGCCATCCTCCCAGGCTGCTCCGACGGGAAGCCTCGCCGAGGCCGACGTGTTGACAACCCTGACCGCCGACAACGTCCGAGGAGAGCCCCTGTGTCCGGCCAGATGACGATCTACAGCACCCCGTGGTGCGGCTACTGCCACCGCCTGATGAAGCAGCTGGACCGGGAGGGCGTCACGTACGACGTCGTCGACATCGAGCAGGACCCGAGCGCCGCCGACTACGTGATGCAGGTCAACGGTGGCAACCAGACCGTCCCGACCGTGGTGTTCGCGGACGGTACGGCGCTGACCAACCCCTCGCTCGCGCAGGTGAAGGCGCAACTCGCCGCCTGACCGCGGCATTTGGGACTCGGGGCCTCAAGGGGCAACAATGCACGCTCCTGCACCCGACGGCGAGGACGCGACGTGACCAGCACCGATCTCGGTCATCCGGCGATCGATGCCGTGCTGTCCACGGCCGCCACGCTCCTGGGCATGGAGATCGTCTTCATCGGCGGCATCTCGCAGGACCGGTTCACCTTCGAGCGCATCCACGCCGTGGACGCCGACGGCTGGGCCCTACCCGGTGAGGGCGAGTCGATCGAGACCGACGACAGCCTCTGCGCGCGGTTGCTGGAGGGGGCAGCTCCGTCGACGTCGGACGCGGCAAGCGACCCTGACTACAGCCGCTCTGCGGCGACTCACGAGCTTGGCATCACGTCCTACGTCGGCGTGCCGATCCACGACGCGAACGGCACGGTCGTCGCGACGCTGTGCGGGGTCGACCGCGACCACGTGCCGGTCGACGCCGAGACCCTGCAGGTGCTGCGCCAGTTGGCCGACGTCGTGGCGGCGCACCTCGGACCGCTGGTGAGCGAGGGGGTGGTCATCCGGCGCTCGCCCGAGGGCGGCTGGACGGTCGGGGACGGGCCGGCGGGAGACCTGACCAGCGCGATGGTGCTGGCCGACCTGCTGGCCAGCGACCTGCAGACCGGTTCCCGGCCCCCGCGACCCGAGACACCGAAGGACGAGGTCGGTCAGCTACGGCTGTCCGTGCAGCAGCTCGAGCACGCCCTCGCCGCCCGGGTCGTCGTCGAGCAGGCGATCGGGGTGCTGACCGAGCGCCAGCACAGCTCGCCGCGGGAGGCCTTCGAACGCCTGCGCAAGGTGGCCCGCTCACGGGGACGCCGGGTCCACGACCTGGCCAAGGAGGTCGTGCTGTCCGCCAGCGAGCAGGGCGTGCCGCTGCCCCCCGAGCTGGCCGGTCGGCGCTGAGCTTTCGTCCCCGGAGCCCGCAGCGGCTCGCCGAGGACGTCGCTGACCTGATCGCCGCGCTGCCCGGACGGGCGCGCGTCATCGTCGACGGTGTCGGCGCCGACGAGCTGGCCGAGTTCGTGCGTCTTGCGTCGAACCGCTACGTGGCGCACGTCCGGGCGAGCGACTTCCTGCGCCCCGCCGGTGAGCGCTTCACCTGGGGACGCGAGGATCCGCAGGCCTTTCGGGGCACCTGGCTCGACGCTGCCGGGCTGCGCCGCGAGGTCCTCGACGCGGTCACCGGCGGCGCTGTGCTGCCTCGGCTGTGGGACGCCGGGCGGGACCGGTCGGCCCGCGCTCTGCCCGTCGACGTCCCGGCCGAGGGCGTCGTGCTCGTGTCCGGGCTCCTACTGCTCGGCCGCGGCCTGCCCGCCGAGCTCACCGTGCACCTGTCGTTGTCGCCTGCGGCGCTGCTGCGGCGGGGCGTGCCCTCCTGGCAGCTCCCGGCCTTTGCGTCGTACGACGACGAGGTCCGGCCGGGTGAGAGCTGCGACGTCCTGGTCCGCGCGGAGGACCCGCTCCGCCCGGCTGTCCTGGTGCGGTGACGACCTAGATGTCGCGGTAGCGGGCCTCGACGAAGGACCACACCGCAAAGGCCAGCAGACCGACGGCGGTGACGAACAGCAGCACCGGACCGTAGGGCTGGTCGGTCAGTGACTTGAAGCTCTCGTCCAGTCCGTTGGCCTTGTCGGGCTCGAAGAGCGCCGCCGCCCGCACCAGGAAGGCACCGACCAGGGCGAAGACGAGGCCGCGGCTGGTCAGGCCGGCGGTGGCGATCGCCTTTGTCGCCCGTTGCAGCCAGCGGGGCATCTGCTCGGTCTTGAGCTTGTCCTCGAACTTCTGCCGCAGCGCCCGCACCGCCATCGCCAGCCCGGCCAACACGAAGCCCGCGCCGACGCAGAAGGCCACGGTCTGGCCGCCCGTCGTGCCCAGGACCCGCGCGGTGAGCGGCTCGGTGTTGTCCTTGCCGCCGCCACTGACGAGGAACTTGGCGGTGCTTGCTGCAAGGCCGAGGTAGACGAGTCCTCGAACGCCGGACGACAGCCGCTTGTAACCGCGCTTGGCGCCGTCTTCGTCGCGGTGTCCCACCGCCGCCTCGAGCAGCCGCCAGGTGGCGTAGCCGAGGAAGCCGACGACGAGGACGACGAGGAGCGCGCCACCGAGGGGCTTGTCCTTGATGGCTGCCAGGGCGCCGTTCTTGTCGGCACGGACGCTGTCGCCGAAGGACACCTGCAGGGCGAGCACCCCGACGACGAGCCAGACGATGCCCCGGCTGGCGAGGCCGAGCCGGGCAAGACCGCTGACGACGTCGCTGTCATGGGCCTTGCGGGCAGCCTGCTTGGTGTCGGACACGGACTGCTTGTGCCCAACCGCCGACGCGTTAGACCCCGTCGAGCCAGTCGGTGATGAGGCGCCAGGCGATGGACACCGGACTGGGCAGGAGGGTGCCCGGGTCGTCGCGCAGCTCGTCGCGGTGGAACCACCGGGCGGCCTCGAGCTCACCGTCCTGCGGCACCGGCGTCCCGTCGGCGTCGCACACGGCCCGAAAGCCCAGCATCAGGCTGGCGGGGAACGGCC
>JANPHZ010000319.1:0-1508 GCA_031424715.1 Frankiaceae bacterium | reverse complement strand
ACCGCGTGGTGCACGAAGGTTGCGTCGACTGACTGCTGCAGGACGAGCAGCTGATCGAGCGACAGCACCTGCTCGGCGTGCGGCGGGTTGACGGCCATCCGCCGCACGATCTCCATCTCCTCGGCCATCGACGGGTGACCGACGACGACCTTGAGCAGGAAGCGGTCGCGCTGCGCCTCAGGCAGGGGGTAGACGCCCTCGCTCTCGATCGGGTTCTGCGTCGCGAGGACGAGGAAGGGCTTGGGCAGCGGGTAGGTCGTGCCGCCGATCGAGACCTGCCGCTCCTGCATGACCTCGAGCAGGGCCGACTGCACCTTGGCGGGGGCGCGGTTGATCTCGTCGGCCAGCACCAGGTTCGCGAAGACCGGACCAAGCTCGACGTCGAAGGCCTCCTGCGACGGCCGGTAGATGCGCGTCCCGACGATGTCCGACGGCACCAGGTCGGGTGTGAATTGCAGGCGCACGCTGGACCCGCCGACAACGTTCGCGAGCGTCTCGACAGCGAGGCTCTTGGCGACGCCGGGTACGCCTTCGAGCAGGCAATGCCCCCTGGCGAGGAGGGCCACGAGAATCCGCTCGACCATCCGGTCCTGCCCGACGACGACCTTCTTGACCTCCATCAGGGCCTGCTCGAGTGAGGCGGCCGGGTCAGGGGTCGGGGTGCTGCGCGCTGGGCTCATGCACCCATCACACACCCGCCGCTGTGAGTCGCGCGTGAGCAGTGCCGGGTGACTACCAGGGACGCTCGGCGGCGCTCAGGACGGTCAGGCGCTGGGTAGCCCGGGTCAGCGCGACGTAGAGCGACCGCAGGCCGGCCGCCGACTCCGCGGCGATCCGCTCCGGCGACACCACCAGGCAGCCGTCGAACTCCATCCCCTTGGCCTGCCAGGTGTCGAGGACCAACAGCCTCGGATCGTCGGCCAGCAGGGCGGCGAGTCCGGGAGCATCCTCGATGGTGGCGATGACCCCGACGGTGCCGGTGACCTCGGCGAGCAGGTCCGTAGCTGCCGAGCGGACCTGCTCGCGCACGTCGGTCACTCCCGTGCGTACGACGGCCGCGGCGCCCGTCGAGCGCACGGCCCGCGGGGCAACAGCATCCGGGTCGATGAGGGCGAGCACAGTGGCCGCGAGGTCCGCGATCTCGGTGGAGGTGCGGTAGTTGGTCGTCAGCTCGTGGCGCCGCAGCCGGCGCTTGCCGGCAACCGCATCCACGGCTGCCGAGGTCTCGGTGGGGTCGGGCCAGACCGACTGGGCCCAGTCGCCGACCACCGTCCAGGTGCCCGAGCGGGCCCGGCGGCCGAGCGCCCGCCACTGCATGGGCGACACGTCCTGCGCCTCGTCCACGACGACGTGCGCGTAGTCGCGGTGGCTCTCGTTGTCGGCGATGTCACGACGGGCCCGGGTGCTCCGGTCGGCAAAGGTCGTCACCTCGCCGTAGTCGTCCGGGACGGGTTCGTCGTCGTCCGGCTCGGGGGGAGCTGGCGGCTCGCCGAGCAGCTCGGTGAGCT
>JANPHZ010000318.1:0-2550 GCA_031424715.1 Frankiaceae bacterium | reverse complement strand
GAGTCCTTGCCGTAGTGCTGCTCGAGCCGCCACGGCGAGCTGTCGCCCTGCTGAGGCAGCAGCCCCACGCCGCGCTGGAAGTAGCCCGACGTCATCTCGATGAACGGTGTCGGTGCCATCTGCCGGGCCGGGCGGTGGGCGACGACGATCGACTGGCCGCGCTGCTTCATCACGGTGAGCATCCGCGCGACGTACGACGACACGAGGTCGACCTTGAGCGTCCACGACGCGTTGGTGTAGCCCATGGCAAAAGCCAGGTTGGGCACGCCGTCGAGCATCATTCCCTTGAACGTCAGGCGTTCGTGCACCGCGACCGGCTCACCGTCGACGACCAGCGTGATGCCGCCCATGGGCTGCAGGTTGAGCCCGGTCGCGGTCACCACCACGTCGGCCGGCAGCTCGGTGCCCGAGCGCAGCCGGATGCCGGTCGCGGTGAAGCTCTCGATGTGGTCGGTCACCACCTCGGCGGTTCCGGCCCGCACCGCGGCGTAGAAGTCACCGTCGGGCGACAGACACATCCGCTGGTCCCACGGCTCGTACGCCGGCTTGAAGTGCTTGTCGACGTCGTAGCCCTCGGGCAGCCGTTTGATGGCGAGGTTGCGCAGCAGCTTGCGCACCTTGGCCGGCTGCTTGCGGCAGTAGGCATAGCTCGCGATGCCCAGCCTGACGTTCTTCCAGCGGATCAGCCGGTAGGCCAGCTCGGGGGAGAGCACCTTGCGCAACCCGTCGGCGATCGGGTCCTTGGCCGGGAACGGCATGAGGTACGACGGGGAGCGCTGCAGCATCGTGACGTGCGCGGCCGAGTCGGCCAGGGCCGGCACCAGGGTGACGGCGGTCGCGCCGCTGCCGATGACGACGACCCGCTTGCCGCTGGGGTCGAAATCGGCCGGCCAGTGCTGGGGATGCACGACCTGTCCGGTGAACTCGGACAGCCCGGGCCAGTCAGGGGTGTAACCCTCGTCGTAGCGGTAGTAACCGGCACACAGGTAGAGGAAGCGACAGGTCCAGGTGCTGCGGGAACCCGTGGCGCCCTCCTCGACCTCGACGGTCCACTGCGCGTCCTCGCTGGACCACGCCGCGCCCGTCACCCGGGTGCGGTAGCGGATGTGCTGCTCGACGCCGTACTCGCGCGACGTCTCGCGGATGTAGTCGAGGATCAGCTCTCCGTCGGCGATCGACGGTCCCGCGGTCCAGGGCTTGAAGGCGTAGCCGAGGGTGAACATGTCCGAGTCCGAGCGCACACCCGGGTAGCGGAACAGGTCCCACGTGCCGCCGCTCGCCTCCCGGGCCTCCAGGATCGCGTACGACGTCCCGGGGGCCTCGGTCTGCAGGTGGCAGCCCGCCCCGATGCCGGACAGGCCGGCGCCGACGATGAGAACGTCGACGTCGCGTGGGTCGGTCTGGTCGCTCACGGCTCTCCTGGGGCTCGGCGCTGACCTGCAGGTTATCCGGCGTTCACTGGCCGGGCGTCAGCACCAGCGAGCCGTTGTGACCGCCGAAGCCGAAGGAGTTGGACACCGTCGGTCCCGGCTCCCAGGCTCGCGGCTCCAGGACCACATCGGCCTCCAGCGCCGGGTCCACCCGCTCGGTGCCCATCGTCGGTGGGAGCTCGCGGTGCACGAACGACAGCAGCACCGACACCGCCTCGAGGGCGCCAGCCGCGCCGAGGCTGTGTCCGGTGACACCCTTGATGCTGGTCAGCGGGACCGCGCCGGGGCCGAAGACGGTAGCGACGGCCTGAGCCTCCGCCGCGTCGTTCAGCGGCGTGCTCGTGCCGTGGGCGTTGACCGCGCGGATGTCGCCCGCCGTCAGTCCGGCGTCCTGCAGGGCCAGGCGCATGCACAGCGCCGCGCCCGCTCCTCCCGGCGAGGGAGCGGTGATGTGGTGGGCGTCGCAGGTCGAGGCCGAGCCGGCGATCTCGCCGTAGACGGTCGCCCCACGCGCCAGCGCCGCATGGCGCTCCTCGAGCAGCAGCACGGCCGCCCCCTCGGAGATGCAAAAGCCGTCGCGGTCAGCGTCGAAGGGACGCGAGCGGCCCGACGACGACAGGGCCGTCATCACGGTGAACGCGGCCACCGTGGTCGGCGTCATCGACGACTCGGCGCCTCCAGCGAGTACGGCGTCGCACCGGCCCTCGGCGACCAGCCGCGCGCCAGCGGCGATCGAGTGGGTCCCGGCGGCGCAGGCGGTCGTCAGCGTCTCGGCTGGGCCCTGCCAGCCGTAGCGCAGGGCGACCGCCGCTGCTCCCGCATTGGGCATCACCATCGGGATGGTGAACGGCGAGACCCGACCGGGGCCGCGGGCAGCGAGGACGCCGACCTGCGTCTCCAAGGTGCCGACGCCGCCGATGCCCGTGCCCAGGTGGACACCGGCCCGCCACGGCTCGACGTCAGGGAGGGACCCGGCGTGTTCGACGGCCATGGCGGCAGCCGCGACGGCCAGCTGCGCGAACCGGTCCTGGTGGCGAGCAGCCTTGGGGGTGAACCACGGCGAGGGGTCGAAGTCGTCGATCGAGCGCTGGCGCCGGTCAGCGGGAACGGTCTGCAGGCC
>JANPHZ010000317.1:0-4975 GCA_031424715.1 Frankiaceae bacterium | reverse complement strand
CGCCCGGGCGGGACAGCGGGTCGTGCGGCTCAAGGGCGGTGACGTGCACGTCTTCGGTCGGGGGATGGAGGAGCTGACGGCGTGCGTCGAGGCGGGCGTTGCCGTCGAGGTCGTCCCCGGGTTGTCGAGCGCCTTTGCCGTCCCCGCCTGGGCCGGGATCCCGGTGACCGCGCGCGGGGTCACCCAGTCGGTAGCGGTGGTGAGCGCGCACGTGCCTCCCGGGGACCCCGCCTCCACGGTCGACTGGGACGCCGTGGCCGCGCTCGGGGGGACCCTCGTGCTGCTCATGGGCATCGACCGGCTGGACGCCGTCTGCATGGCGTTGCTGCGTGGCGGCCGGGCCGCAGACACCCCGGTGGCGGTCATCCAGGACGGCACGCTGCCCTCGCAGCAGGTCGTGCGCAGCACCCTGCGCGACGTGGCGGTGGCGGCGGCCGGCATCCGCCCACCTGCGGTGGTGGTCATCGGCGAGGTCGTTGCCTGCGCCCTCGGTGGACAGCAGTGACCGCCCTGCTCGGCGTCGCCCACGGATCCAAGGATCCCCAGGCCCAGCAGGTCGTGGAGTCGCTGCTCGACCACGCCGCGCGACGCCGTCCCGGGCTCGTGACGGCGCCGGCGTACGTCGACAACGCCTCGCCCTCGATCCGCTCGGCACTCGCTCAGCTGGTCGACAAGGGTGAGCGGGACGTCGTCGTCGTCCCCCTGCTGCTGACCGCCGCGTCGCACGTCAAGACCGATGTAGCTGCCTCGGTGCAGCAGGGGCGGGCGGAGCACCCGGGGGTGCGACTGCGCTTCGCCAGGCCCCTGGGACCGCACCCGGCCCTCGTCTCGGTGCTTGCCCGGCGACTGGCTGAGGCCGGCGTCGAGGACGACCCGGTCGTGCTGGTCGCAGGGGGCTCTCTCGATCCCGATGCGAACGCCTCGGTGGCCGCGACGGCCCGGCTGCTCTACGAGGGCCGCGGGTTCGCCAGTGTCGACATCGCCTTCGCCTCGACCGCTGGTCCCACCGTGGTGGAGGCGCTGGATCGCCTGCAGCGACTGGGTTTTTCCCACGTCGGGCTGTCGCGCTACTTCCTGGGCCCGGGTCGCCTGCCCGACGCTGTCCAGCGCGCGGCCGATGCACACGAGCTGTCGGTGCGGGTCGCGGCGCCGATCGGCGCCGCGCCCGAGATCGTCGACCTGCTGCTCGAGCGGTACGACGAAGCGCTCGGCGGTGACGTCAGGATGAGCTGCGACGCCTGCCTGCACCGGATCGCCCTGCCCGGTCGCGAGAGCGCCGTGGGTGCGCCGCAGGTGCCGCACGACCACCCGGACGATCGCTGACGGTCAGCGGTAGCGGCGTACGCCGTCCTCGACCGCGACCGTCAGCTTTCCCTGTGCCACCAGCAGATCCAGGTGCGCTGCGGTCTCGGACACGGCCAGCATGGTGTTGAACGGGTCGAGCTCGGGCAGGCGCCGCTCGCGCCGCGTCCAGGTGAGGATGCCGGCGACCTCGAAGGCGCTGGAGGCTCCCTGCTCCACGGCGGACTGCGCCTGGCCGAGGCGCCTTCCGTGGTGCTCGATCAGCTCGTCGACGCGCGCATGGGCACTGGGCGCGACGGGGCCGTGGGCCGGGAGCAGCAGCGCGTCGGGCCGGGACCGGACGACGGCGAGGGAGCGCAGGAAGGCGCCGAGCGGGTCGGGGGAGGCGATCGGCTCGAAGCCGATCGAGGGGGTGATGGTCGGCAGGACGTGGTCACCGGCGAAGAGCAGTGCGGCAGAGGTGTCGTGGAAGACGACGTGTCCCGTCGTGTGCCCCGGGGTGGGGACGACCTCCAGGACTCGCCCGCCGGGCAGGTCGAGGGGTCCTTCGGTCAGCCACTGGTCGGGCAGCGCCCAGTCCGAGCGGTCGTCGAGTCCTTCTGGTGCATGCGCCTGGATGAGGTCCGCGAGGCCACCGGCCCCGGCAGTGCGCAGGCTGGCCACCTGGCGGTGGAAGGGCTCCCGTCCGGACTGGCCGACCAGCTCGAGCGTGGGGCGCTCGCCCGCTCCCAGGCTGACGCGCGCGCCGAAGTCTCGGCGTACGGCCACGGCCTGGGTGTAGTGGTCGCGGTGCATGTGGGTGACGAGGAACTGGCGGATGTCGGCGAGCCCGGCCCCGAGCTCAGTCAGCGACGTGGTGAGCAGCTCGCGGGACAGCGGGAGGGCCCAGCCGCCGTCGATCAGCGTCAGCCCGTCCGCGGTCTCGAGGGCGTAGACGTTGACGGCGCGCAGCCCGTCGTCGGGCAGCGGGAGCGGGATGCGGTGCACCCCCGGGGCGACCTCGAAGGCACCCGGCTCGACCCAGGCGCTGCGCGCGTCGCTCCCCGTCATCGAGGTTGTCTACCAGCGGTTCAGGCGATCCGAACCGGTGGGGCGAAGGCCAGGTCGGCGGGTCCTTCGAGGGGGGCGTCGGCGAGCTTGGGGTCGCGGGCGTCGATCCGGTGCTGCACGAGCAGGAAGACGGCGACCACGAGGGCCACCGAGAGGGGGAAGGCGGGGTTCTTCGTCGACGCCCGCACCAGGGTCTGTACGGCGGGCACGACCTCGTCCCGGACGAGCTCCTGGGTGCGGTCGACGGCCCGCGACGCCGGCGTGTTGGCGCTACGGGCGGCCGCGGTGCCCTGCTGGCGGGGGAGGGCCAGTACGGCGGGTGGGGCGGCGGAGAACGTCCGGCGTCCCAGCCCGGAGCCGCCGGGGGAGAGGGGGGAGCGCGCCGTGCTCGGCGGCCCCAGCACGGGCGGACCGGCGTCGGCGCGGACCGGTTCCGCCGCCACGGGTGCTGGTGCGGCGGGTGCTGGTGCGGGACCGGTGCCCCGGGACGTCGTACCGCCGGTCGGGCGGACCGGTCTACTGCCCGACGTGCCGGCTGTCTTGCCGCCGGTCTTGCCGGCCTGCTTGCGGTCCTGCACCGGCGGACCGGGCTGGCTCGCCGGACCAGCCGGGCCGGGCGCGGCAGGTGCCGTCGGGCCGATGAAGGGCGCGGGCTGGGTCGGCTGAGCGGTCTTGGGGGTCTTGGGGGTCTTGGTTGTCGGGGTTGTCGGGGCCGTCTTGCCGGCCGCTGTGTCCGGGGTGGAGGAAGGAGCCGGCGAGACCGTAGGGGAGGGGCGAGCTGCGGCGGGGAGCGCCGCCTGCGCCGGAGCGCTGGGGACGACCACGGCCAGGCCGACGAACAGGATCAGCGACGGCAGGCCTCGCGCACGGCGGGCAGAGCTGGTCATGCGTGGGCACCTCCGTTCCCGTCGACGAGTTCCAGAATGCCCGACCTGGGGTGGTTCGACCCACGCCCGAACGGGCTAGTGCGCGGGGGCTGAACGGACCTGGGAGGACCTCGGCAAAGACGTGGTTGACGGTTCTGTCGGACCGGGTGTCTACTGTTCTCGGTGTTCGAACATTCGTTCGAAGATCACAGGCGAGGACCTCGCGGACCTCGTCACGGGCGGACTCCGCCCGGTGGCCCGGGGCCTCGACCCCCCGGTCCGCCGGGCGGGACGCGC
The DNA here is from genome assembly GCA_031424715.1 of Frankiaceae bacterium. Classification (GTDB taxonomy): domain Bacteria; phylum Actinomycetota; class Actinomycetes; order Mycobacteriales; family SCTD01; genus RYN-124. Next base: position 1,460 of record JANPHZ010000317.1, on the reverse strand, counting down.
CGGTCGGGTGCGACGTGGGGAAGCGTCACACCGGACCGGCGACCGCCCTGCGCCGTCTTCCCCCGGCTTCGCGGACAGCACCCCGCTGTCGCTGCTGGAGGGAGATCGTGATGACCCGGCTCGTGACCGACCGCTCTGCCGAGCTCGTCGAGGTCCGCCGTCGCGACGACGTGCCGGAGCAGTTCCTGTGGCGCGGCCGGCTCTACCTCGTGCGGGCGGTCCTGGCTCACTGGACGCAGTCCGGCGGGTGGTGGCGGGCCGACCCGGCCGGTCCGGGGGGCTCCCTGGAGGACGGCGAGCAGGAGTGGTGGCGCGTCGAGGCCGGCAGTGGGCGGCTCGCGGTGCTGACGGCGGGGACGGGTGTCTACGACCTGTGCTTCACCTGGTCGACCGGTGCCTGGTCGCTCCTGCGGATCCAGGACTGAGCCCCCATGACCACCCCCCACCCTGCCTCCTCGCTCCTGCCGGCCGGCACCCTGCTCGCCCTGGCCCGGCGCGGGCTGGTGGAGGCCGCCTCCAGCCCGCTCCCCACCGAGCGCTACGCCGCATCGCACCTGGCGGCCCTGCGGGCTGCCGCCGCCGTCCTGGCCTGCCGGGCCCGTCCGGCCGGCGCACCGGTCCGGCGGTCTCGGCCCACCAGCGCCTGGGTGCTGTTGGCGGGGGTGGCCCCCGAGCTCGCCGAGTGGGCGGGTTTCTTCGCCGCGGGAGCGCGCAAGCGGGCCGCTGCCGAGGCCGGCCTGCCCTCGGCGGTCACCGCCCGGGAGGCCGACGACCTGCTGCGGGATGCGCAGACCTTCCTCGCCGTGATCGAGACGACCCTGGGGTTGGCCGGCTCGCAGCTGCTGCTCGCCTCCTCCGGCTGAGGGCTCCCATGGACCCGTTCGTGCACCTGCACGTCGCCTCTGGCTACTCCCTGCAGCACGGTGCCTCCCACCCCGCTGCGCTCGTCGAGCGAGCTGCCGAGCACGGGATGGACACCCTCGCGCTCACCGATCGCGACGGGATGTACGGCGCGGTGAAGTTCGCCAAGGCCTGCCAGCGCGCCGGTGTCCGGCCGGTCTTCGGCGTCGACCTCGCGCTGGCTCCTCCCGCCGGAGCCGAGCGCCGACCCGGGCCGGGTGGGGGGCCTGCCCGGCGTACTCCCGCGCGCGGCGGCGCCTTCGTCGAGCCGGGCAACGTCGCGCTGCCCCGGGTCGTGCTGCTCGCTCGCGACGGCCGGGGGTGGGCGGCGCTGTGCCGGCTCGTGTCGGCCACCCACCTGGCCGGGGAGCGGGGCAGGCCGGTGTGCACCCTCGACCTCGTCGCCGAGTACGCCGGGACCGCCGCCGCAGCCGGTTCGGTCGCGGTGCTGCTCGGGCCGGCCTCGACGCTGGGCCGGGCGCTCACGGCGCGTCGGCCCGACCTGGCGCGGGTCGACCTCGACCGCTGGCGCGAGGTCCTCGGCGCTGAGGGCGTTGTCG
>JANPHZ010000316.1:0-1663 GCA_031424715.1 Frankiaceae bacterium | reverse complement strand
GGCGTTCCTCGGCGCCGACCTCGAGCGGAAAAAGGACGGCACCTGGCGCATCGTCCGGGTCCTGCCCGGCGACACCTCCGTCCCGGCCGCTCGGTCCCCGCTGTCGGCACCGACGGTGGACGTCCGGGACGGAGACCTGCTGGTCGCCGTCAACGGCGTCGCTGTCCCGGCCACCGGCCCCGCTGCGCTCCTGGCAGGCCGCGCGGACACCCCGGTCGAGCTGACCGTACGACGAGGCAAGCAGGAGCGCTCCGTCGTCGTCGTACCGCTGGCCGACGAGGCCGCCCTGCGCTATCAGGACTGGGTCGCTGGACGCCGGCGCGAGGTGCACGCCCGCACGCAGGGGCGGGTCGGCTACGTGCACATCCCCGACATGGTGGCGAGCGGCTGGGCGGAGTTCCACCGCGAGCTGCGCGCGGAGTTCGCGCGCGAGGCGCTGATCGTCGACACCCGCGAGAACGGCGGTGGCCACGTGTCGCAGCTCGTCCTCGAGCGGCTCTCGCGCCGTCCGCTCGGCGGTGACGTGTCGCGGCACTTCCCCGACAGCGACTGGCCCGGCGAGGCGCCGCGCGGGCCGATGGTGTCGCTCGCTAACGAGAACGCCGGGTCCGATGGCGACATCGTCAACCAGGGCTTCAAGGAGATGGGGCTCGGCCCGGTCGTCGGCACCCGCACCTGGGGTGGCGTGATCGGGATCGACGGCCGCTACTCCCTCGTGGACGGCACGGCGGTCACCCAGCCGCGCTACTCCTTCTGGTTCGCCGGCGCCGGCTGGGGCGTAGAGAACTATGGCGTCGACCCCGACGTCGAAGTGCCGATGCCGCCGCAGGCGTGGGCGGCAGCAGCCGACCCGCAGCTGGACGAGGGGTTGCGGCTGGTTCAGGAGCGGCTGGCGGCCCACCCGCCGCTCGTCGGCCCCGGCATCGAGCAGCGGCCGGACCGGTCAGCACCGGCTCTCCCCCCGCGCCCCAGCGCCTAGGCCGAGAGCTCGGCCCGGATCGCCGGCCCGTCGGCGTCGAGGTCGGGCGCGGCCGGACGGCTAACCGGGTCGGGGTAGGCCGAGGCCTTCACCGGGTTGCCCGGCAGCGGCAGGCCGCCGGCGTCGATCACCATGTTGCGCACCCGGGCCTGCTCGCTGCCGACCGCCTCGGCGACGTCACTGATCGGCCCGCACGGGACTCCGACCCCAGCGAGGACGTCGAGCCAGTGCGCCGCGGGGGCCGTGCGCAGCACCGACTCCAGCTCGACCTTGAGCGCCACCCGGTGCTCGTGCCGCCGCGCGTTGCTGACGAAGCGCTCGTCGCCGACCAGGCGGGCGACGCCGAGAGCCGTGACGAGCACCCCGAAGAGCGCGTCGTTGGCCGCGCAGATCGTGATGTCGCGGTCAGCGCAGGTGAACGTGTCAAACGGCGCGATGGCGAAGTGCGCGTTGCCGATGCGACCCGGGTCAACACCGGTCGCGAGCCAGGACAGCGCCGCCCCTTCCAGGAGCGAGACCGTCGCGTCGTACATCGCGATGTCTAGGTGGGTCCCCAGGCCGTGCCGGGCCACCCCGAGCAGCGCCGACGTGATGGCCCCAAAGGCGTAGAGCCCGGCCGACAGATCGGCGACCGGCACTCCCGGCTTGACCGGTGGGCCGTCGGCGGCGCCCGTGGCGCTCATG
>JANPHZ010000315.1:0-2248 GCA_031424715.1 Frankiaceae bacterium | reverse complement strand
GTCGACGTGGCGCAGCGCCCGTTCGACCGCCGTCACCTGCGCGGCCACCCGGGTCAGGTCGGTGAGGGTGTCACCGGCCTCGTCAGCCGCGGACCGCACGGCCAGCCCGGTCGGCCCCTCCCCCGTCGTGGCCGCCAGGTCGTCCAGGCTGGCCACCGCGGTCTCGGCGCGCTCGAGCCACCGGGCGGCGTAGGAGCCGCGGGGTGGGCGGGGCAGCTCCGCCGTACGAGCCCGCCTGGGCTCGCGGACGGCGAGTCCGGTGACCACCTTGACCCCGAGCACCGCAGCTCCGACTCCGGCGCCGATGGCCACCCCCACCGGCCCGCCGACCAGCGCCCACGCCAAGCCGCCCGAGATCCCGCTGGCGACGAGCCCCCAGGGGTCGCGCAGCTCGTCGCTCAGCCCCATGCGGCCATCATCGCGTGCCCGCCTAGAAGTTGGACAGGACGGCGGTGAGCACCTTGTCGATCGACGCGGGGTCGGAGGCGTCGTAGGCCGCAGCCTTGGCCGCGTCGGCGATCTTGGTGAGCTCACCGATGTCGGCGTCGTCGCCGTAGGCGATCGGGAAGACGCGCACTGTGCGGTCGGCGTCCTCGCGGTCGAGCTCGGCGGTGAGCGAGTCGATGTTGCTGTCGGCGGGGAACTCGTTGCGGCCGTCGGTGAGCACCACGACCGCGTTGATGCGCTGCGGGTCGAACGACGCCGACAGCGTCCGCGCGGCGGCGCGCACCGTCGCGTAGAGGCCGGTCCCGCCGTCTGCCTGCAGCTCGGCGATCTGCCGTCTGGCCAGCGGCGCCTGGGTGCCGGCCGGCCCGAAGGGCACCAGCTCGCGATAGGGCAGCTCGCCCTTCTGCTGGGTCGAGAAGATCCACAGCGACAGCTGGTCGTCCTTGGCGAGCAGCCCCACTGCCGAGGCGGCGGCCTTCTTGGCGAGGTCGAGCTTGCTGGCGCCGGCAGAGCCGACGGCCTCGCCCATCGACCCGGACACGTCGAGGACAAGCAGCACCTTCGCCCGCTTGCGGGTGAGCTCCCACGAGTCCTTGACCCCGGCGAGCACGGCGGGGGCCGGGGGGTTGAGGACGACCTTGGGCTGGTCGGGGATCATGCCCTCGGCCAGGGTGATCCGGCTGCCCGCCTTGCCCTCGAAGTCGCGGAACGCCGCCTGCGCAAACAACTTCTGCGCGCGGTCGGCCTGCACGAAGGCCAGGAAGTCCTGCGCGACAGCGCGCTTGGCGTCGTCGACCCACGAGGCGTTCAGGGTGACGAAGGGGTTGTCGCTGTAGAGCGTCCCCTCCTTGGGATAGATCGAGACCAGCGGCGTCCGGGGCTTCGCGTGCTTGCCCAGCGTCTTCGGGTCACCGGTCGGATTGCCCTGGTTGTAGTCCCAGACCGACTTCTCCTCGACCGTCACCGCACTGACGTAGGTGAGCCCCTGACCGGCGTCGTCGGCCTTCTGCAGGTTGGACAGGAAGGTCAGCGTCGTGTCGCCGTAGTGCACGACGGCGCTCTCTACGGCCTTGACGTAGGCGATGACCTTCGGGTCGGCCAGGTCCTTGAGTGACAGGTCACTGGAGCGCTGCGTCGCCGCGAAGTAGGTGCCGACCGTGGCATTCAGACCAGAGGTGGAGAAGTTGGGGTTGGTCTTGCCGAGCTTGAAGGCGCCGTAGGGCTTGCCGAACTTGGCCCAGCCCTGCGGGTCGTTGGCCAGCGCGAGGATGTCACCCCAGCCCAGAGCCTTGGCCGGCCAGCCGAGCGCCTGGGCCATCGGCTTGGGCATGGCGATGACGAGCGGGGTGCGGGCGATCGAGGGCAGCTTGGCATCGCCGACGAGGTCGGGCAGGTCGCGGGTGCTGGTCTGCTGGCGCAGCAGACCGGTCCAGGACGAGGACGCCGGCGACCAGACATCGGGGCGCGGTCCGTCGACCTGTGCGTCCCAGCCGCGGGCGAGCGCCGTGGTGGCGCCGCCGCTGGCCTTGCTGGTGACGACCACGCGCGCGCAGCTGCCGCCGGCCTCGCCGTCGTCCTTGGCGTAGTCCTCGGCGATCTGCGACAGCAGCGCGGCCTTCTCCGACGACGCGGTCAGCGCGAGCGTGACACAGCCGTTGTCGCCGCCCGGGTCTGGCGCGGTTGCCGCTGACCCGTCGTCACTGCCGGACGTCGCGCTGCGCACGGCGAGCACCGCGACCAGACCCACCACGACCGCCGCGATCAGCGGCACCCGGTTACGACCCGCCACGAATCCCCCTCG
>JANPHZ010000314.1:0-25980 GCA_031424715.1 Frankiaceae bacterium | reverse complement strand
GGCTCGTGCGAGCCGACCAAGTGGGCGAACTCGGTGCCCGGCCGGAAGCGGTAGTCGGTGTCGTTGGCCCGCACCTTGTAGCCGCCCGTCGGTACGACGAGCAGCTCTCCGGGGAAACGGGCAGCCAGCGCGGTCCGTCGGGCGGCGCGGTAGGGCACCGACGGGTGCTCCGCCGGGAGGGCCTCCCTGCGGTCGGCCCAGCCGGTGGTCATGAACTCCAGCAGCGCCGCGGGGCGGTCCGGGTCGTGGCTCGCCGTACCGTCGGCCTGCTGCGGCGTCTCGCTCATGCCGACGACCCTACGACCTGATCGCCGGTCAGCGGCCCTTCCACTCCGGCTTGCGCTTGGCGAGGAACGCGCCGACTCCCTCGGCGGCGTCCTGCGTCGTGTTGAGCAGCGACAGCTGGGCCTGCATCGCCTCGAGCGCCACCGGGAGCGAGCTGTCCAGCGCGGCAACGAAGGCCTGCTTGCCCAGGCGTACGGCAACCGGGGGCTTGCCCGCGAGCGACGCGACCAGCTCGTCGGTCTGGCCCGGCAGGTCGTCGACGACGCGCGAGATCAGCCCCATCTCCAGGGCCTCGCGGGCCGGGACCCGTCGTCCGGACAGCATCATCTCCAGGGCCCGCTTGGGGCTGACGTGCCGGCCGAGCAGGGCACTCACCATGAACGGCCACAGCCCGAGGTCGACCTCGGGCAGCCCGAAGGCCGCCGTCTCGGCGGCCACCACGATGTCGCAGCCGAGCACCAGACCGACGCCGCCAGCCAGGCAGAGCCCTTGGACGGACGCCACGACGGGCAAGGGGCACGCCTGCATGGCCAGCACGACCTCGCGCAGGAGACCGCGCCCCTCGTGGACCTCGAGGCCGGTCGCGTCCGGCGCCATCTGCACCAGGTCGGCGCCCGAGCAGAAGACCCGCTCGCCGGCACTGGTCACCAGAACGACCCTGGCGTCGCCGACGTCACGCAGCGCCGCCAGCATGCCGCGCAGCACCTCGCCGTTGAGGGCGTTGCGCTTGGGCTCGCGGTCGATGTGCAGGCGCAGCACCCGGTCCCGGGTGGTCACGACGAGGTCGCTCACTTCTTGGCTCGCATCCGCTCGACCAGCCCGGTGTCATAGCTGCCGCTGACGAACTCGTCGTTGCCGAGCAGCTCGGTGAAGAACGGCAGGTTGACCTTCGGCCCCTCGACGGTGAAACCCGCGACCGCCTCCGCCGCCCGCCCGAGCGCCTCCGCGCGGTCCGGTCCCCACACCACGAGCTTGGCCAGCAGCGGGTCGTAGTGCGGGGTGACGACATCGCCCTCGCGGTAGCCGGCGTCGACCCGCACACCCTCGCCGGTCGGTTCACGCCACGCGGTGATGGTTCCGGGACCGGGCAGGAAGCGAACCGGGTCCTCGGCGTAGACGCGCAGCTCCACGGCGTGACCGGTGGAGACCACGTCGACGTCGTACGACGGCTCCTCGCCGGCCGCGATCCTCAGCTGCTGCTCGACGAGGTCGACCCCGTGCACCGCCTCGGTCACCGGGTGCTCGACCTGCAGCCGGGTGTTCATCTCGAGAAAGACGAACTCCTCACCGCTGACCAGGCACTCGACGGTCCCGGCGTTGCGGTAGCCGACGGCTTCACCGGCCCGGGACGCCGCAGCGAGCATCCGCGCCCGCAGCTCCGGTCCGACACCGGGGGACGGCGACTCCTCGGCGACCTTCTGGTGCCGGCGCTGGACCGAGCAGTCGCGCTCGCCGAGCGTGACGACTCGGCCGTCGTTGAGGCCGAGCACCTGCACCTCGACGTGCCGGGCCTTCTCGAGGTAGCGCTCGAGCAGGATCGAGGGCGAGCCGAAGAAGCGCTCCGCTCGGGTGCGTGCGGTCTCGAACGACGCCCGCAGCTCGGCCTCGTCGCGCGCGATGCCCATCCCGATGCCGCCGCCGCCCGCAGAAGCCTTGACCATCAACGGAAAACCAATGGCGCGGGCCGCCTCGACCGCGGCGTCGACGTCGGTGAGGGGCTCGGGCGTCCCGGCGGCGACAGGAACGCCCGCCGCCTGCATCAGGTTGCGCGCGTTGATCTTGTCGCCCATGCGATCGATCGCGTCCGGGGACGGTCCGATCCAGGTCAGGCCGGCGTCCTGCACCGCCTGCGCGAACGTCGCGCTCTCGGCGAGGAACCCGTATCCGGGGTGGATCGCCTGGGCGCCGCTCTGCCGGGCAGCCTCGAGCACCTTGACGTGATCGAGGTAGGACTGGGCCGGTGGAGCGGCACCGAGCAGCACCGCGTCATCGGCGTCGTGGACGTGCAGCGCCTTGGCGTCGGCCTCGGAGTAGACCGCGACGGCCTTGATGCCCATGGCCTGGCAGGTGCGGATGACCCGCCGGGCGATCTCGCCACGGTTGGCCACGAGCACGGTGTCGAACACGCAGGAGTCCCTATCTGTACGGCGGGGTCTGTCACGGCGAGTGGGTGGCTGTCGGCGACACTAGCGAGGTGGTCCTCGCCCTCGTCACCATGCTCGGTGCGGTTGCCGTGGGCCTGGCCCGACGGGGCAGTCTGACCCGCCTCGGCACGCTGACCCTGCGGCTGCGCTGGACGGTCTGGGCGGCCGTGGGCGCTCAGCTCATCGGCTCGGTCGTGGGCGGTCCGGCGTACGCCCTGGGCCTGGTCGTGTCGGCCGCGCTGATCGGGCGGTTCCTGCTGGCCAACAGGGGCGTGCGCGGCACGGGACTGCTGGCGCTGGGGCTGCTGGCCAACGCCGTCGTGGTGGGGCTTAACGGCGCCATGCCGGTGTCGCTGCACGCCGCGGGACGGGCGGGTACGACGACGCAGGACATCGTGTCCGGCGCCGATCCGCGGCATGAGCTCGCCACCGCGCAGACCCGGCTGGGCTGGCTGGGCGACGTGATCCCGGCCCCGTGGCCGGTGCGGCCGGAGGTGGTCAGCCCGGGGGACGTCCTGGTCGCCGCGGGGCTCGCCCAGCTGGTGGTGATCGGGATGCGGAGCGGTCCGGCTCGGGGACGGCACGCGCCCCGTCGGCGCCGAACCGCGGCTGTGCAACCCTGATAGGGCAACTCGAGCCCTCCAGGAGGTCCCCATGGCCAAGCGTGGCCGCAAGCGCCGCGGGCGCAAGAAGAACGCCGCCAACCACGGCAAGCGTCCCAACGCCTGAGACAACCGCACCTCCCACGACCCCGTCAGCCCCGGCCGGCGGGGTCGTCGGCTGTCCGAACGCCGCGCGGAGGCTCCCGGCGCGGACCGGTCGCGCAGGCGGAGGTCAGGGAGTGCGCAGGGGCCAGCCGGCCCAGGCGCTGCGCACCATCTGCTCGAGGTCGTGGCGGGCGGTAAAGCCCAGGCCGGCGCGGATCCGCTCGACGGCCGCCACGACCCGCGCCGGGTCGCCCGGACGGCGGTCCACGATCAGTGGGCTGGTGTCGCGGCCGGTCACCCGAGCGATGACCTCGAGCACCTCGAGGACCGAGGAGCCCTCGCCCCGCCCGATGTTGTACGCCGCACTGTCGGCGCCGGAGTCCAGCGCCCGCACCGCGGCCAGGTGAGCGTCAGCGACGTCCTCGACGTGCACGTAGTCGCGGATGCAGGTGCCGTCAGGAGTGGGGTAGTCGGCGCCGAAGACCCGCGGCTGCTCCCCCGCATCCAGCGCCTGGAACACCAGCGGGATCAGGTTGAACACACCCGGGTCACCGAGCTCGGGGCTGGCCGCCCCCGCGACGTTGAAGTAGCGCAAGGCCATGTAGCGCAGCCCGTAGGCGACCGCGCAGTTGCGCATGAGCCACTCCCCGACGAGCTTGGTCTCGCCGTACGGACTGAGCGGGACACCGAGCGTGTCCTCGGTGACGAGCTCGAGGTCGGGCAACCCGTACGTCGCCGAGCTGGAGGAGAACACCAGCTGTCGCACGTCGTGGTCGCGGCAGGCCTCGAGCAGCGTCATCAACCCGACGACGTTCTCGCGGTAGTAGTGCAGCGGCTCAGCGACCGACTCGCCGACCTGCTTCTTGGCCGCGATGTGCACGACCCCCGTGACGGCGTGCTCGGTGAAGGCCGCCTCGAGCGCGGCCCGGTCCAGCACGCTCGCGCGCACCAGTGGCACCTCACCGACGCGGTCGGCGCGACCGGTCGACAGGTCGTCCAGGGCGACGACGGACTGCCCGTCGGCGACCAGGGAGCGCACGACGTGCGCCCCGATGTACCCCGCTCCACCCGTGACCAGCCAGCTCATCGGAGCAGGCTAACCGCCCGCCAGTGGCCTACTCGGCCTGGAACTCGACCTGGTCGATCTCCAGGCGGACCTGGGCGATGCGCACCAGGACCCGCTCGCGCAGGTCCTCGGGCAGCGGATCGCCGCCGCAGCAGCGGGCGACCAGTGCCTTCACGGCGTTCTCCAGGCCGTACTCACGCAGGCACGGCGCGCACTCATCGAGGTGGATCCGCAGGTGCGAGCGGTCGTGCTCGTCGGCCTCGCCGTCGAGGTAGAGGTAGACCTTCTCCAGCACCTCGCTGCACGGGGTCGCGTGCGGGTCGCCGCAGCTCATGCCGACACGTCCCCCGCCTTCACCAGGCCGCGCTCGACGGCGTAGTCGTGAAGCAGCGACTTGAGGCCCCGGCGGCCACGGTGCAGCCGGCTCATGACGGTGCCGATCGGCGTGCCCATGATCTCGGCGATCTCCTTGTAGGAGAAGCCCTCCACGTCGGCGAGGTAGACCGCCATCCGGAAGTCCTCGGGCAGCGCCTGCAGCGCGTCCTTGACGTCGCTGTCGGGCAGGTGGTCGAGCGCCTCCATCTCGGCGCTGCGCAACCCGGTGCTCTGGTGCGCCTCGGCCGAAGCCAGCTGCCAGTCGGCGATCTCGTCTGTCGGCGACTGCAGCGGCTGGCGCTGCTTCTTGCGGTAGTTGTTGATGAACGTGTTGGTCAGGATGCGGTAGAGCCAGGCCTTGAGGTTGGTGCCCTCCTGGAACTGGTGGAACGCCGCGAACGCCTTGACGAAGGTCTCCTGGACGAGGTCCTCGGCGTCCGCAGGGTTGCGCGTCATGCGCATCGCGGCCGCGTAGAGCTGGTCGAGGAAGGGCAGCGCGTCGCGCTCGAAGCGCGCGCTGCGCTGCTCGCTCGTCTCGGTCGCGACCGTGCTCACCTCACCGACTACGGGGTCCAGGCCTGCTCCGCCAGCAGGTCTGCGACGGAGCCCCGACTCTACTCGGGGACGGGTGATCGAGGCTCGGCGACGGCGGGCGGTCCCTGCAGCTGCAGCCGTCCCTGTCGACATTCCGGCCTCCTGCGCTCGGGCCGGGTGCGCCGGCCGGGTCTTGCCCTCTGCGAGCCACAACACCCCTGGTCCGCCTCTCGATTCCCACGCCGGTCCGACCAGGCCTGCGACGTACGCTGACCGCGTGGACGGCCACCACCCCGCGGTTGAGCAGTACCTCGAGACGATCCTCGAGCTCGAGGAGTCCGGGATCGTGCCCCTGCGCGCCCGGATCGTGGAGCGGCTCGGCGTCTCGGCCCCCGCCGTCAGCGAGACCGTCAAGCGCCTGGAGCGCGAGGGCTACCTCACGCTCGACGACGAGCGGGTCATGCACCTGACCGGCACGGGGCGGGCCTATGCGACCTCGGTGTTGCGCCGGCACCGCCTGGCCGAGCTGCTGCTCGTCGACGTCCTCAAGGTCCCGTGGTCGCAGGTGCACGAGGAGGCCTGCCGGCTCGAGCACGCCATCAGCGACAACCTCGAGGAGCACCTCGTCCGCCTCCTCGGCGACCCGGGCGCGTGCCCCCACGGCAACCCCATCCCCGGCTCGGCCAACCTCGTCGACCCCGGTCCGCTGCAGCCGCTGGCGGCCGTCGCGGTGGGGGCGCACTGCGTCGTACGACGCATTGACGAGCACCTGCAGACCCAGCTCGCCCACATGCGCCACCTCGAAGCCGCCCGACTGCTGCCCGGGCGCGAGCTGGTCGTGACCGCCAGCGGCCCCGCCGTGCTCGACCTCGACGTCGACGGGACGGCCGTGTCGGTGCCCCGCACCGTTGCCAGCAACGTCTACGTCAGCGCCTGAAGCCAGCCCCGCACCACCTGCTCGATCTCCAGCGAGACCTCCTGCGCCGACCGGCCGTCCTTGCGTCGTACGACGAAGCCGTGATCCGCACCGGCCAGGACGACAACGGTCCGGCCGGCCGCCTCAGTGGGGCAGCCGAACGCGTCCCGGCTGCCCTGGAGGACCAACACGGGCGCCGTCGCCGCGTCGAGCTCGACCTGCCGGGTGCGGTCGGTGCCGGGCGGGACCAGGGGGAAGGCCAGGGCGAGCACTCCGTCAGCGCCGGCGGATGCGGCGGTCCGGCAGGCCACCCGGGCCCCGGCGCTACGGCCTCCCAGCACAAGCGGTCCGTGCGGTCGTGGTAGCCCGGCGAGCACGTCGGACCAGGCGCGGTCGAGCTGCGCGGGCGGCGCGGCGACCCGGCGGCCGGCCACCCGCCAGGGCTGCTCGACCCGCACGACCGACCAGCCCAGGGAGCGGGCTGCGTCGCGGGCCGCGAGCAGGTCGAGGGACTTGACTCCGCCACCGGCCCCGTGACCGAGGACCAACAGGCCATCGGCTCCGGGCTCGACATGCAGCAGAGCCGGTCCGACAGCTGTCGCAAACTGCTGCTGTTGCGCGGTGGGAGGGAGGGAGGACATGGCCTTTGCAGGGTAGGGAGTCAGCGTGCGCCTCCCTGACCCGATGCCCCTCGCTCCCGAGGGAGCGGCCGCTCTCGAGCCCCACCCGTCCTCGCCGTACTGGCAGTTCTACGCCGCCGTCGCCGCCGGCCAGGTGCACGAGTGGCTGCCGACCGAGTCCGGTCGGGTGCTCGACGTATCCGGCGACCGCTTCGACTTCACCGCCCAGCTCGCCGCGGCCGGGCACCACGTCGTCCAGGTGCTTGGGCCGACATCGGTGGCGACGGCGACGGCGGCCCACCCCGCGGTGCGGCGCGTGCGCGCGGACACGCAGAACCTGCGCTTCCTCCGGGACTCCAGCATCGACGCAGTCCTGGCTGAGGGCAACGCGCTGTCGCTGTGCCTCGCGGCGGAGCTCACCGCCGAAGAGCTGCTGCGGGTGCTCCGCCCGGGCGGCACGCTGCTGCTCGTCGTCGACTCGCTGCTGCTCGGCCTCGCCCGCCTCGCCGATCAGGAGCGGTGGGCCGAGCTTGCCGATGTGCCCTCTGCCGATGTCGTGCTGGTGCCCGAGCCCAGCGGGCAGATCACCCGGTGCTTCTGGCCGGAGGAGCTGCAGACCCTGCTCACCCACGCAGGCTTTGTCGTCGACTGGGTGCGACCGCGCTCGGTGCTGACGCCGGCCGCCGTGGAGCGGGCCCTCACCGAAGGCGAGGCCGGTGTGCTCTCCACCCTCGTGACGACCGAACTCGCGCTGGCCCGCAACCGGGAAGGCGCGTCGACGGGGATGCACCTCGTCGCGAGCGCCCGTCGCCCGGGCTGACGGCTAGACCTCCGACTTGGCCTGGCACTCGACGCAGCGGGCCGCCTCAGGGCGCACCTGCAGCCGTGCCTCGCTGATGGCGGCGCCGCAGTCGACGCAGGTGCCGTAGGTGCCCGCGTCCAGCCGCGCCAGTGCGGCGGTGACCTGCGCGCGGTGCTCGTCGGCGGCCTCGCGCTCGGCGGCCTCGCGGTCCTGCTCGACGAGCTCGCTGGCCGCGTCCGACGCCCCTTCGCGGTCGACCACCTCGTCGTCGTCGTCGACCTCGGCGGCCTGCGCCAGCGTGGCATCGAGCTCGGTCAGCATCTGCTCGAGCTGCTCGCGCGCATCCTGGACGTCCACGGGTCTCCTTGGTCACGGGCGCGGCTACGAGGGCCGCGCGGTGGGGCTGGCATACATGACTACCCGATCGCGGCTCAGGCAGTCAGGGGCTCGACCAGGGCGGGGGTGTTGTTGCGCACGTTGCCGACCGCCGAACCCACCGGCCAGGCCCGCAGCCGTCCGGCCACGGCAGGAACGAGCAGGTCTGACCCCGGGTCCTCACGCGTGGGATCGAGCCAGCGGCCCCAGTCCGGCTCCTGCACGAGCAGCGGGGTCCGCTCGTGCACGTGGCCGAGGTCGTCCGCGGCCTCCGTCGTCAGCACCGTGACGGTCCACAGCCGCCGGTCGTCCGGGCCGCTCCACACCTCGTACAGCCCGGCCATGGCCAGGGGAGCTCCGTCGTACGACGTGAGGTAGTAGGGCTGCTTGCCACCGTCCTGTCGCTGCCACTCGTAGTAGCCGTCGGCCGGGACCAGGCACCGGCGACGTCGGAAGGCCGCCCGGAAGGCCGGCTTGTCGGCCACCGTCTCGCGCCGGGCGTTGATGAAGCGCGCACCGACCTTGGGGTCCTTGGCCCAGGACGGCACGAGTCCCCACCGCAGCACCCGCAGCTGACGACCCTCCCCGCGCTCCAGCACGGCATAGACCGGATCGGTCGGCGCCACGTTGTACGACGGGGCGAGCTCCTCGGCAACCGGCGCCTCGACCAGGAAGTGCGCGGCCAGGTCGTCGGCAGGACGGCTGCTGGCATAGCGCCCGCACATGTGTGGCTCCTCCCCTCGCAGGGCACCGGGACTGCATCCTCCCGCGCGCCAGTCCACCAGACCTAACCTGTCCCGGTGGAACAGACGCAGGCACCGTGGTCGGCGCCGGTGGCGTCAGGCCCGCTCGATGCCGTCGTCGAGCTGCCGGGGAGCAAGAGCGCCACCAACCGGGCCCTCATCCTGGCTGCCCTTGCCGACGGCCCGTCCGTGCTGCGCCGACCGCTGCGCAGCCGGGACACCCTTTTGATGGCGCGGGGTCTTGGGGCCCTGGGCGTCGACGTCGTCGACCAGGGCACCGACTGGGTGGTCAGTGGCCGGCCCCGGGAGGGAGCGGGGCCCGACGAGGTCAGCGTCGACGTCGGCAACGCCGGGACCGTCGCCCGCTTCCTACCGGCTGTCGCCGCCCTGGGCACGGCAGCCGTGCGGTTCGACGGTGATCCGCGTGTCCGCGAGCGGCCGATCGGTCCGCTGCTGCTGGCACTCCGTCGCTTGGGCGTGGACCTTGACCGCGCCGACGCACTGCCCATGACGATCCGCGGGCACGGGGCGGTCAGCGGTGGCGCCGTGGACCTCGACGCCTCCTCGTCGAGCCAGTTCGTCAGCGGCTTGCTGCTGGCAGCCCCCCGCTTCGAGCAGGGGCTGGTCCTGACCCACGTCGGAGGCCGCCTACCCAGTGCACCGCACGTGGCCATGACCGTGGCCGCGCTGCGGCAGGTCGGTGTGACCGTGCAGGCCGCTGCCGACACCTGGACGGTGATGCCCGGGACGATCTCAGCGCGACGGCACGACATCGAACCTGACCTGTCCACGGCGGCGGCCTACCTGGCTGCGCCGCTGGTCGCGGGAGGACAGGTCACCGTCGAGGGGTGGCCGGACGACAGCATTCAGCCGGGCGCGATCCTGCCCGACCTGCTGGCTGCCATGGGCGCCGAGGTGACCCGGACATCCCGCTCGGTCACCGTCCGGTCCGGCCGGGGGCTGCACGGCCTCGATGCCGATCTCGGCGACGCCCCGGAGCTGACCATGGTCCTCACCGCACTGGCCGCGCTCGCCGACTCCCCCAGCCGGTTCACCGGCGTTGCGCACATCCGGCTCCAGGAGACGGACCGCCTCGCAGCTCTCGCTACGGAGATCACGGCCCTCGGGGGAGATGTCACCGAGCTGGCGGACGGTCTCGAGATCCGCCCCCGCCCCCTGACCGGCACCCGCGTCCGCAGCTACGACGACCACCGGGTCGCGATGGCGTGGGCGGTCCTGGGCCTGGCCGTCCCCGGGATCGAGGTCGACGACATCGCGACCACCGGCAAGACCGTCCCCGACTTCACCGCGAGCTGGGACCGCATGCTGCTGGCGTCCAGCAGACCGTGAGCCCCCGCGAGCTCGACGAAGACGACGTACGGATCAGACCCGGCCGCGGCTCCCGACCACGCACCCGCACCCGACCGGGTCATGAGGACGCCCAAGACGCGCTCGTCGTCTCTGTCGACAGAGGCCGCTACCGCCTCCGGCTGGAGAGCGGGCAGGAGGCGACGGCCGTGCGCGCCCGCGAGCTCGGCCGGCGGGCCGTCGTGGTCGGTGACCGGGTCTCCGTGGTCGGCGAGCTGTCCGGCGGGCCCGATGCCTTGGGCCGGGTGGTGCGGATCGCCGAACGCACGAGCGTGCTCCGTCGTACGCCGGACGACACGGACCCGATCGAGCGAGCCGTCGTCGCCAACGCCGAGGTGCTGGTCGTCGTCACCGCACTCGCCGATCCGGTGCCGCGGCCCCGACTGGTCGATCGGTGCCTGGTAGCCGCCTACGACGGTGGGCTGGAACCGCTGCTGTGCCTGACCAAGGCTGATCTGGCCTCTCCGGAGGCGCTGCTGGCGCTCTACCGGCCCCTGGGTGTGCAGGCCGTCGTGACCGCAGCGGGCGGGGGCGTCCAGGAGCTCGCGGAGCGGCTCACGGGTCGCACGAGCGTGCTGTTCGGGCAGTCCGGCGTGGGGAAGTCGACCCTGGTCAACCAGCTGGTCCCGCAGGCGCAGCGCGCGGTCAGCGACGTGAGCGGCGTCGGCAAGGGTCGCCACACGTCGTCGTCCGCCATCGCCTTCGACCTGCCCGGCGGCGGCACCGTGATCGACACTCCGGGCGTGCGCTCCTTCGGGCTCGGCAACGTCACGCCGGCGCGGGTGCTGGCAGCGTTCCACCTGGGCGCCGTGGTCGAGGAGTGTCCCTCTGGCTGCCAGCACGGCCCGACCACGGAGGGCTGTGCGCTCGATCGCGCCGATGTCGATCCCGGGCGGCTGGACTCTCTGCGTCGCCTCCTGGCCGCGTTGGGGACGGGCGCTGCGCCGGAGTGAGAGTGTGCGGGCGCCTCTCTGGTGTGGAAAGCGCCGGTTTGTCCTTCGTGTGGAGCGCTCGGGTCTTCGGTTGTCCTGGCGGTCGTCCTCGGCTCGCGAGATGGTGGCGGAGGTCCTCGCGCGGTCGGCGGCTCGGGACCGGCTGCCCTCTGCCGTCGCCTTCGCGCCGCGCTGGCGCGCCGACCGTTCGGCGCGCCAGCGCCACGGCCTCGTCATCACGCAGAGTCACGCCCGCCCGGCCGTCCCGTTCTCACGCTGAGTGATCACTGCCCGCCGGGAATGGGGACAGCGAGCGCATTCACCCCTTCGGAGCACTACAGGGAGTGGCGAACGGCGACGAAGCAGTCACTGACCGTTACCACCACAGGGGTCGGACGAACAGGCACCCCCACCGCGAGGTGGGTCCGCAAAGCCGCAGGGGTCTCTGACCCGGCTGGGCTACCGAATCCGCCCGTCCCCGTGAGCTCTTGGGGACACTTGTGGCCACCTGCCGTCGCACGCTCACCGCCAGCGCCGTTCTGGCTGTTGCACTGGGCACCGCGGTCCTGACGCCGTCGGTCGCCCTCGCGTCGCTCGACGCCGTGGCTGCCGCTCCGGTCGTGACGGTCACCGCGCCCGCCTTCATTGGCCCGCGTGCGGCTACCGTCACCATCGCTCCCAGCACGACGACAGCCGCCCACGTGGCCGCACGTCCCGTCGCGGTGCGCCGTCCACTGATCGGTAAGCAGGTGCTTCGTGCCGTGACCGGTAGCCGTCGGACCACCACCGTCGCGCCTCGGCCGGTCACGCCCACGGCCGCGCCGGTGACGCAGGTCGTCGCCCAGGAGGCCGCGACGACGTCCATCGTGGCGGCTCCGGCCGCAGCCGCCCTCGTGGCCGGCAACCCGCTCGCCGGCCAGGAGCTGTTCGTCCCCACCAGCTCCAACATCGCCCGCGAGGCCGACCGCATCCGCGCCACCGAGCCGGCCAAGGCGGCCGGCCTCGACTACATCGCCGCGCAGCCGACCGGCTACTGGTGGGGTGACTGGAACCCCACCAGCAGCGTGCGCAGCGAGGTGGCCCGCCACCTCAGCGCCGCGTCGCAGCGGGGCACGACCCCCGTCTACGTCGTCTACAACATCATGAAGCGGGACGGCTCTGGCTACTCCGCAGGTGGCGCTGCCTCCCTCGAGGCCTACCGCGCCTGGATCGACCAGTTCGTCGCCGGCGTGGGCAGCAGCAAGGCCGTCGTCGTGGTCGAGCCCGACGCCCTCAACGACCTCTACAACATGAGCGGTACGACGCGCACCGAGCGAGTCGCCGCCCTGCGCTACGCGCTGACCTCGCTCAAGCAGGCCGGCATCCCGGCCTACCTCGACGCGGGCGGCCCCACCATCCACGCGCCGTCCATCGTGGGCAAGCTGCTCACCGAGGCCGGCATCGACCAGGCGCAGGGCTTCTCGGTCAACGTGTCCAACTTCCAGGCCACAGCGGACAACATCGCCTGGGGAACCGCCGTCTCGGCGCTGGTGGGTGGCAAGCACTTCGTCATCGACACCGGACGCAACGGCCGCGGCGCGATCTCCTACACCCAGGACTCCGAGCACTGGTGCAACCCGCCCGGTCGCGCGCTCGGCAAGGCCCCCACGACCAACACCGGCAACGCCCTGGTCGACGCCTACCTCTGGGTGAAGCAGCCGGGTGAGTCCGACGGTGAGTGCCGCGGCTTCGGTCCCGCCGGACAGTTCTCCGCCGACTACGCGTACGGGCTCTACTCCCGGATGTAGCTAGTCCCGGATGAACCGCTCACGGATGAACCGCTCACGGACGTCGTCCTGCGGTCCCGCACGGCGGGCGTCAAAGCCAGTCCGAGCAGGAAGCCGAAGCGGATCAGCCCCTGGCGATTCCCCTCCAGGACGTTGCTGTTGCCCATGACGATCATGGCGACGGCAAGGGCGGCGCCCGCCTCAACGTGCCGCCGCCGCCACGCCGTGACCAGCGCGGCGACGAAGAAGCCGAGCAGCAGGACGAGGAACGGGACACCGTTGCTCACCGCGGCCTCGAGCCAGCCGTTCTCGTAGGACAGCATCGCCAGAGAGCCGCCGCCCTCCTCCTTGGCCACCGAGCTCGCCCCCGCACCGACCCCGAGCCACGGGGACTCGCGGACGGTGTCGATCCCCTGCTGAGCGGTGACGGCGCGGTACTGGCTCGAGCTGTCGGCCTCGGCCGAGCCGCTCCTGCCCAGTTGCACGACGAGCGCGGCACCGGCGGACAGGATCAGCACGACCGCCAGGGCCGCGATCCGGGCCCGGGGCACCCGCCCCGCTTGGGCCAGCATCACCCAGACAACGCCGACCAGCAGGGCGGCGGTCGGCCCCCGACTGCCGGTTGCTGCCAAACCGGCGATGGCGCAGACAGACCCCAGCCCGTAGCCCCTGGATCCGGTGCGGACCGCAGTTGCGAGTGCCAGCGTGGCCCCGATGGCGAAGAACGCCGCGTTCTCCAGCGGATGCCCCAGCGTGGTCGTGGCGCGGTAGACCGCCCAGATCTGCTCGATGTTGTCCCCCCCCACGCTCTCGGCGGCCTGCAGGACGGGGTTGGCCTTGAGGACGAGGACCTCGACCACGGCGTAGATCCCCAGGGACCCGGCGAGGACGGTCCAGGTAGCCACGAGGGCCGTGCGAGCCCGCCCTATCTCGACGCGGAGCGCGGTCGCTGTGAGCAGCGCGTTCACGACGAAGGCGAGCGTCCAGCCGAGGCCTGTCTTGAGGTAGGCACCGTTCAGCGACGTGACCAGGAGCAGGCCGAGCGTCGCCGCGATCGCACCGAGGAGAAGGCGGCTCTCCTGGTCGCGGCGCACCGTCGTGTCATCGCGCCAGAGCCGCACCATCCAGAACACCGCCAGGAGCAGGCTCGGGCTCACCGTCGTGGCGGTGTCGGGCACGGGCAGGTTGTTGAGCGGGATCAGCGCGTAGACCGCGAGGGCGACGCTGGGCATCGACCAGCGGGGCAAGAGCCAGACCGCAGTGGCACCGAGAGCCAGCAGGGCCAGAGCGACCACGGCTACAGGCGCGACGCTGGCCGAAAGACCCAGCGCCGTCGCCCCGAGTGCTGCGGCCGCCAACGGCCGGGTCGGGTACGCGCGGCGCCCGACCTCAGCGGCTAGCACGACGCACCACCCGTCGGGCCAGCTTGCCGCTCAGGGCCCGCCAGGATGTCTCGTGCCGCTTGGCGTCAAGGACGAGACCGCCGTTCCAGGCGTTGAGGGTGTGCAGTCCGTCCGGGTACGGCGCTCGGGGTGCAAAGCGCCGGACCACGCGCTGTGCATAGTCGTCCTGCGTGAGGGTGCTGACCTCGACGATGGCCAAACCACCGCCGTACGACGTGGTGCAGTCCTGGACGGGCCGGTAGAGCCGGCCGTCGACGAGGAACGGCCGGCCCCCACCTCGGGCGGCAGAGATGTCTCGGACTACGGGGTTGAGCGGGTGCGGCTCAAAAGGGGCCTGCAGGTCCGGCGCACTGGCCAGGTGCAGCTCTTCGTTCTTCTCCGTGCCCTCGAGGGAGTAGAAGAGCCACCACCTCCCGTCCTGATGCCACAGGTCGGCATCCACGGCGGCCTGCTGCAAGAGCTGGCGAATCCGCTGCCAGCCCTGTCCACCGTGACGCCACAGCGCGACCTCACCCTGTGCGGCCGACTCGGGCACGCACCAGGTGTCGCCCGCGTCCTCGAAGGCGCTGGGATAGCTCAGGTGGCCAGCAGACACCGGGCCCTCCCCTCGCGGCAGCAGGGCGCCCCCCGGCGCCCACTCCACCTCGACGAGGGTGGCCGGGCGCGACTCCCCCGACAGGTCCAGCCGCTCGACGAGCAGGTGCGCAGACCCGGGGAGGGCGAACGGGTCGGCGAGGTAGGCATCCGGTGGCTCGACAGCCCATTCGGGTTCGGGCAGCTCAGCTCCGGCGACCAGGTCGGCCAGGGTCACGCCGGCGCATCGGCCGACCGTCCATCGCTCGCGCACCATCACCTCCTCCCAGCGACGGTGCAGCCGGCGGCGCTGCGTCGTCACCGCCGAGACCCGCGCCGGTGGACACACCGGCCACCGCGGCAGGACCGCCTCGGCCGGGGGCGGGGCGACAAGGGCCCACCGCGGCCAGTCCGCGAGGCGATCGAGCAGGTCAGCCGACACGCTGGCCGGGTCATCGCCCCGGAGTTCCAGCACACCCTCGCGGATCACCCGGACACCGCCGGCGGCCAGCTGCACCAGTCGCACCGCACAGGCGCGCTCGCCCCGGGCCAGCTCACGCACACCGGGTTGGTCGAGTCCGCGAAGCCCACCGAGGCCGATCTCGAACGCCCAGGCCCCGGACCGATCCACCGGCTCGGAGCGCAGATCCAGCACCAACGGAGTGGGCGCGGAAGCCGGGGCTTGCGTCGTCACGACCGCGCCGGGCACCCGCGCGGCCAGCCGCGCATGCCAGGGCAGCGGCCGATCGACCACCACCACGACCGTCACGGCAGCGTGCGGCCCTGCAGCAGCAACAGGCCGAGCGGCAGCGCCGTGACGTGCCGTACCGACGCCACCGCCGCGTGCACCTCCGCGGCGGACATGCCCTGAACCAGGGCGAGGCAGAGCACCACGGAGTCGCCGAGCTCGAGGTCCAGCTCGGGCAGCTGGGTGGCCCAGCCGCGCGGTGTCACGTGCACGTGATCGGCCAGCCGCTCCTGCGCCTCGGCGGCAACGAGCTGCGCCGGGCGCCCCGCGGCCCGCAGCCCGGCCAGGAGGATGTGCGCGGCCTGCTCGTCGAGCGGTTCCGGCAGTGCCGACAGCACCAGGATCTCGGTGGGCTTGGGGCCGCCGAGGCTCAGCAAGGTGGCCACGCGGTCTGCGGCGACGTCGGGTCCGTCGTGGCGGCGGAACAGGCCGAGGACAGTGCTGTCGACTTCGGGGGCGATGTCGCGGGGGTCGAGCACCCGGTCACCGATGGCCCGCCGGACGAGCAGCACCGACGTCCCGGCTGCGGCGGTGGCAACGAAGGCCAGGATCGCCTTGAGCAGGGCGCCCCTGGGCGCCGGTTCGGGCAGCCCGGCGCTGCTCACGACGGTCAGCGTGGCCGCTGGGCCGGCGTTCAGCGGGACAAGGATGGCGGCAAGGTCGCGCTGCAGCTGCAGGGCGAGCTCGCCGGTCGAGAGTCCGAGCAGCCGCTGCTGATCCAGCTGGGAGCTGATGACGTCGTACCTGGTCTTGGCCAGGGCACGCAGCTGCTGACCGCGTACGGTCCGATAGGAGTCGACGACGGCGTTTGCGAGCTCGTAGGCGCTTGTGCGGTCCGGGTCTGTCGTCGTGACCAGCACCGTCGCTCCGGACAGGCCGGGGGTGACCTTGACGCGGTCCTTCAGGTCCTCGGGCGTCAGCCCGGTGGCCTGCCTGACAGCGGCGGCCACCTCGCGGCCCTTCATGAGGGCGACCTGGGAATCGATAAAGCGCTTGGCGCCATCGATGTTCAGCGAAAAGACGTTGGTGCCACTGCTCCCGTCGAGCAGGCTCAGCTGCGGGGCGACCTCGGCCGTCGTGGTCCACCGGGTCGGGGCCGCGTTGGCGGCCAGCAGCGCCACCGACGCCGCCAGAGCGGACAGCAGGAGGACGGTCGCCGTCGCCGCGCGGGCGAAGGAGCTGGTCAACGGGCTCAGGACGCGATCGCGCCGACGCCGCGCCGTACGGCCGGGGACCGGGGCGAACGGGAGCGTCTCTCCGCTGTCCGGCGTGCGCCCGCGGCCAGGGTCGGCCCTGCCTGCTGCCGTCTCGATCGCTCGTGCCGTCATCGTGCGCCTCCTGCGGCTCCAGCCGTCACGGTGTCGTAGACCTCGGCGAGATCCTGACCGACACGTTCAGCGCTGTTCGTCCGGCTCACTGTCTCGTGCGCAGCCACTCCGAGTCGCTCGTTGCGCGGCGTGTCGGACAACAGTGCTGCGAGCGCTTCCGCCAGCTCCGGGGCGTCGCCGACCGGCACGATGACGCCCGCATCGCCGACGAGCTCGGGAACACCGCCGACCGGCGTGACGACAACGGCCCGACCCAGGCTCATGGCTTCCAGCAGAAACATCGGCAGCACCTCGAAGCGGGACGGCAGGACACAGACCCTGCTCGTCATGATGAGGTCGTGCACCTGCGCACGCGAGCGCATACCCACGTCCCGTAGTCCGGGCAGGGCCGGGACCGCGACGTCGGCGGCGACACCGGCCACGATCAGCTCGGCCGCCGGCACCCGCGAGCGGACCGCCGGCCATGCCTCGAGCAGGACGTCGAGGCCCTTGCGACGGCCCTGTTCGCCGGCGAAGAGGACGACCGGGGCGGCCGGGAGCGCCGGCGCAGACGCCGGGACGACCACGGGGTTGGGCAGCACCCTCACCTCGGCGCCAGGCAGCAGCTGACGGGCCTGCTCAGCATTGGCCTGCGAGAGCGCAAGGACGACGTGGGCCTGGCGCAGCACCCATCGCACCAGACGCGGTCGGGCCCGCGCGAAGTCGGCGAGCTCAGCGCCGTGCAACGTGAGGACGACCCGCCTGCCGCGGCTCCTCGCGAGCGCCGCGAGCATCCCCTCACGCAGGAACGAGCCCCGCTCCGACAGGTGCACGTGGACGACCGCGACGCGGGCGAAGAGCACGACTGCGGCCGCGCGCGGCAGGAGCCGGAGTCCGCGTGCGCTCACCCGCTGGTCGTAGGTGGCGACGAACGACAGCGACCAGCCCGGGACCACGGCCTGGGCGAGCACCGCGAGCACGCTCGCGATCCCGCCCTCGCTCCCGATGCGGTTGCCCAGGTGCAGCGCCCGGCGCACGGTGGCCGGTTCGCCCAGCGGCCCGACCGCACTCACCGCTGCACCGAGGCCACGACGCCCTCGAGGACGTCCGACGCGCTCGTCGCCGTGAACCGCTGCGACCACCGCTGCACGAGGACGGGGTCGGGAACAGGCAGCTTCCAGGCGCGCTGCACGGCGTCGGCGAGGTGCTGCGGTGAGCCCGAGGCCGCGAGGACGCCGGTCACGCCGGGGATCATCGCGTCGGCGACCCCCAACGCCTGGGAGACGGCCACGCTGGCCAGCCCCGCGTCCGCTGCCTCCACCAGAACGTTGCCGAACCCCTCCTGCAGCGACGGCAGCACGAGGACGTCCCCTTGCCGGGCGAGTGAGCGCCAGTCGGCGTGCCAGCCGGCCAGCTCCACCGGTGCTCCCGTAGCGCGGATCCGGTCCACGATGGCCTCGTGCAGCTGGCCGCTGCCGATGGCGAGGGCCGTCACGTCGTGCCCCCGGGCGCGCAGCTCAGCGACGGCGTCGACAAAGGCGGCAGGGCGCTTCTGCAGGGCGAAGCGCCCGACGAAGAGCAGCCGAGGAGCGCCGGCCGGTGACAGCAGCCGAGGGGCACCACCCGCCGGGTTGGGCACGACCCACAGCCGATCGGTGGGGACGCCGTAGCGCGCGCTCAGGCCGGCTGCGACCCCGTGCGAGCAGGCCAGGACGGCGTCGGCACGCCGGTAGACCGCCTGCGCCAGACGGTCCTTGGCCCGGCCCCCGCGGCCTTCCTCGCGCAGGTTGGAGGGCAAGTTGTGCTCGCTCAGCAGAACGGGAACGCTGCTGCCGCGCAGACCCGCGAGCAGCACCAGGTTGGCGAAGGTCATCACCCCGATGGCAGCGTCAGCCTCGTGCGCGAGGGTCTCTCGGCGTACCCAGGAGGAGAGCTGGGCCATCCGACGGAGCCGCCCGGCGGCGGGATAGCCGCGGGTGCGCGTGCCCGGCACGGTTGCGGGATCAGGGTCGTCGTAGGTGAGGACCAGGACGTCATGGCCGCGCTCGGCCAGTCCAGCGGCCCAGCGGACACCGACGACCTCGGCCCCTCCCCCTTCGGTCCGGTTGACCAGGACGCAGACCTTCACGCGGGACCCTGCGAGGCGCTGCTGGTGACGGCTTCCGGTTCCTGCGCGAACGTTCGGCGCAGCCACCAGGCCATGGCGAGGGCCGAGCCGATCCGGACCAAGGTCGTCGCGAGGGCGATGCCGGCGAGGCCGAACAGCGCGCGGCCGGCCAGGTCGAGCACGACGTTCAGGACCAGGGCCGAACCCGCGAGCCAGGGCAGGATCACGTTGACCCGGAGCGTGGTGATCAGCCGGCCACTGACCTCGACGAAGAAGGCGGCAGGGAGACCGGCCAGGTAGACAGCAAGGACGATGGCGAACTGCCGGCTGTCCTCCATGCCGATGAGCCGGCCTGCGGCCTGACCCCCGAGAGCCACGACCGCCATGGCCAGCGCCGTCACCGCGAAGGCGCCTCCCAGAACCAACCGCTGCGCCCGCCAGTAACTGATCCCGACGGCTCGGCGGCTCCCGGTCCGCGCGTGCAGCGAGGCCCACTCCGAGCTGAGCACCGAGGCGATCATCCCGCCGAACAAGATGGTCGGGACGTAGAAGAGCTTCTCGGCCAGCTCGAGCGTGGTGATGCCGGCCGGTCCGGTGCCCGCCGCGATCGCCTTGTCGACCAGCGGGTTGACGCCGATGATCGCCATCCCGAGCAGGGACGGGACCGCCGTACGCCAGAAGCCCTGCAGGGGGACCTGGGTGAGGACGTCGCGCAACCGCGGTCGCGCCGAGGGCAGGTAGCGCAGAAGGAGGCCGAAGCGCACGATCTCGCCCGCGGTGAGGGCGCTGGCCACCAGGGCCAGCGGCAGGTGCTCGCGACCACCGAAGACGCACAGAAGTGCTGCCAGGCTCCGCAGCCCGGTGGTCGAGGTGGCCAGTGCGAAGCGGCCGTGCGCGTAGTGCGACGCCGCCAGCACGCTGCTCGCCGCCGCGGCGATCGGCAGGGGGGTGAGCACGAGGAGCAGCTGCAGGATGCTGCGCTGGTCGAGCTCGCCGAAACCGCCGTTGGGCACGATGAAGACCGCCGTCGCGAGGTAGACGGGTAGCAGCAGGAGCGCCGAGCAGAGCGCGGACCGGCGCAGCAGCTGTCCCGCCACAACGCGGGCGTCTCGGGGTGCTTCGGCACTGACGTCGGCTTCGTCACGGTCTGCCGAGCTATTCCGGGCTCGTAGCCGTGCGAAGTAGATCACCGAAACAGACTCGGTCGCAGAGGTTAGGAGAACGACGAAGCTTGCCGAAGCAGTGGCAAGGAAGTAACCGTCAGTCACCCGACCCGACCCGTAGTGGATCGTGATCAAGAAGGGCAGGAGGACCCCCGTGGCGTTGCCGAGCAGGGTTCCCGCGCCCGCACTGAGCGTCTGCCGGGTACGCGCTCCCAGGCGTGCCACGACGCTCACGTCGGCCTCCCGCCCTCGCTCTGCCCGTCACGATCACCGGATCGGTCGCGACCGGTTGCGCTTGGTGCGAGACGGCTTACCATTCGGGATCGCAGTGTTGCGCAGCGTAGTCGAGACGCGCGCGGAAATGGGGCCGTCGTGACTACTCTGCTCGTGGCGTCGACAGGCGGCCACTTGACTGAGCTCGCCCTCCTGCGCCCCTACCTCGTGCCCATGGACGACCACGTCGTCTGGGTCACCTTCGACAGCGCCCAGTCCCGCTCGCTGCTCCACGGCGAATCGGTGGTCTACCTCCCCTACATCGGCCCCCGTCAGCTCGGCCGGGTCCTCGCCGGCCGCCGCCTGAGCAAGCAGATCTTCGACGAGCACCACGTCACGCGGGTGATCAGCACCGGCTCGGCGATCGCCCTGAGCGTGCTTCCGCTGGCCGTACGCCGGGGGATCAGGGCGGAGTACGTCGAAGCCGCCGCCCGCACCTCCGGGCCCTCCACCACCGGCCGACTGCTCGCCCGGCTCAAGGGCGTGGACGTCTTCACCCAGTGGCCCGAGTGGGCCAACGATCGCTGGAAGCCGGCCCCGTCCGTCTTCGAGAACTACCGCCCCGACGCTGCCGCCGAGCCCCTCGACCGGCTGCGCAAGGTCGTGGTGACGCTCGGCACGATTGAGGGCTTTGCCTTCCACCGTTTGGTCGCCCGCCTGCTCGAGGTGTTGCCCGCCGACTGCGAGGTCGTCTGGCAGACCGGGAGCACCGACACGACCGGCCTGCCCGTCCGGGCCCGGGCGCTGATCGCCCCGGAGCTGCTGCAGGCAGAGATGCGCCACGCCGACCTGGTGGTCTGCCACGCCGGCGTCGGATCTGCGCTGTCAGTCCTCGCACTCGGCAAGCGCCCCGTTCTCGTGCCTCGCAGGGCCGGCTTCGGCGAGCACGTCGATGACCACCAGGCCCAGATCGCGGCGGAGCTGAGTGACCGCGAGCTCGGCGTTGCCGTCGAGGCCGACGCCTTCACCTACGCCGACCTGCTGGCCGCGGCGTCGTTGCGGGTCGCGCCCTCTGCCGAGCGTCGCCAGGCCGGCGGGCGTGAGCGCTTCAAGCCCCGCACCGACCGGACCCACGAGACCGTCGCCCGCCCGCAGCGCTCCCACCGGGATCACGTCGCATGAGACGCCGCCCCCCTGCGTACGACGGGCGGCACCGACGCAGCCAGCAGGTCTCGGGGACCGGCCGTCTCGTCGCCGGTCTTGTCTTGGCGGTCAGCGCGCTCGTCGCCGGCTGCTCGGGCAGCACCATGCCCCAGCAGTACGCCGCCACGACCCCTGCGACCCGCCCGACCCCCGCGAGCACGGCGCCGACGCCGGCGGTGACGTCGACGACGGGGAGCACACCCCCTGCGGCGCTGACCCCGAACCGCTACGAGCAGATCCTGCTCGACGACGGCGCCCGCGGCCTCTGGCCGCTGCGTGACGTGCGACCCGGTTTGCGCTTCGGTGACGCACTGGCTGACCTGAGCAGCCCACTCACTCCCGCGCTCGACGTCGACGGGCTGATCACGCCCACCCGCGGTCCCCGGCTCCTCGGCGAGGTCGTCGGCGCCGCGGCATTCACGTCGCGCGGCCGGATCGTCACTCCCTTGCAGACCGGGTTCACCTCCCGGGACACCTTCACCATCGAGACGTGGTTCCGCGCCGACGGCTGCAGCAACAGCTGGGGGCGCGCGGCCGGCACCGAGACCGCGGGGGTCCGTGGCCGTGAGGGCGTGAGTCTGTTCTTCTACCCCAAGATCGCCCGCCAGCCGTGCCGCCTCGGAGTCGAGATCTGGCACCGCAACGCCTACGTCCTGGGCTGTCCGACCGGCATTCCCGCGCCCGCCGGCACCTGGGTGCACATCGCGGCGACGTACGGCCAAGGAACGCTCAGCTGCTACCGCAACGGCGTTCTGTCTGAGCGGCAGTCGCGACCGGGTCGCACCTTCGAGCAGTCCGCGCCCTTCGACATCGGGTCGGCGGGGTCCGGCATCACCGGCAACCTTTCCTCGGGCAGCCTCGCGCAGGTGGCGGTCTACGCCACCGCACTGCCCGCCAACCGCATCGCAGCCCACGCAAAGGCGGCGTCATGACTGCCCCAGCCGAAGAGGCCGCCGCGCCGGTCCTCGAACGGTCGACGCTGGAGTCCGTGCTCGGGCAGAAGCCCGTCTGGTTGCGGCGCTACCTGCGCACCCTGCTCGGTCTGGACCTGCTCGCCGGCGCGCTCGGGACGGTGCTCGCCCGCCAGCTGATGCCAGCCGGCCAGGAGAGTCTGTGGCTGTTCGCGCTGCCCGTGGCCTGGGTGGTCGCCCTCGGCGCCGGACGCGCCTATGAGGCACGGTTCCTCGGCACCGGCGGAGAAGAGCTGCGCCACATCGTCGATGCGTGCAGCCGCTCCATGGCCGTCGTCGGCGCCGGCGCAGCGCTGTGGCGCAGTCCGGTGCTCTTCGCTCTCCTGCTCGCGCTACCCGCCGTCGGAGCGCTCAGCGTCGCGACGCGCGTCGGCGGCCGGCTCGCCCTTGCTCGGCTTCGGCGCAAGGGGATGGCCGCCCACCGCGTCGTCATCACCGGCACCGAGCGCTCGGTGGCAGAGCTGGTGCGCCAGCTCCACCGTGAGCGCTTCGTGGGTCTGTCCGTCGTCGCCGCGTGCATCGACCGGTCTCGAGACAGCCTCGTCGAGGGCGTCCCCGTCATGGGCACGTCGGACGACGTCCTGTCCGTCGTACAGCGCACCGGGGCTGACGTCGTCGCCCTGAGCGCCTGGAGTCCGCTGTCGCAGGCGGGCGTACGCCGGCTGTCCTGGCAGCTCGAGGGGACCGGTGTGGCCCTCGTCGTCGCACCCAGCATCACCGAGGTGGTCGGTCCCCGACTGCACGTGAAGACGTTCGCGGGCATGCCGATGCTGCACGTCGAGGAGCCGGAGTTCCGCGGTGGCCGACGGGTCGTCAAGGGGTTGCTCGACCGCGTGCTCGCCCTGGTCGGCGTCATCGTGCTCGCTCCGATCCTGCTGGGTCTGGCCGTTGCGGTCCGCCTGGACAGCTCGGGACCGGCGTTCTTCCACCAGGTCCGCGTCGGCCGTCGCGGCGAGCTCTTCCGCGTGCACAAGCTCCGGACCATGCGCGTCGGCGCGGAAGCCGAGCTGATGTCGCTGATGTCCGAGGGCGTGCAGGACGGCGTGCTGTTCAAGCTGCAGCGCGACCCGCGGGTGACCCGGCTCGGCGCGTCGCTGCGTCGCTTCTCGCTGGACGAGCTGCCGCAGCTCTTCAACGTCCTCAAGGGTCAGATGTCGCTCGTCGGTCCCCGACCGCCCCTACCCAGCGAAGTCGCGCAGTACGACGTCGACGTGCACCGGCGCCTGCTCGTCAAGCCGGGAGTGACCGGGCTCTGGCAGGTCAGCGGTCGCTCGGACCTGCCGTGGGCCGAGGCCGTGCGCCTGGACCTGCGCTACGTGGAGAACTGGTCCATCGGCCTCGACCTGTCCATCCTGGCGCGCACCGTTGCCGCGGTCCTGCGGCGCCAGGGCGCCTACTGAGCCACCGTGCGGCAGCCGCTACAGCTCGACCGATCCGCCCGCGCGCCAGTAGATGCCGTCCTGCCGGGCCAGGAAGCCCTCGTCGACCAGGTGGCGACGCAGCGCGGCGTAGTCGGGGTGGAAGGCGCGCAGAAGCGCGTCTACCTCGCGCTCGGGGTAGCGCACGCCGATCTCGAACACCTTGGCGACGTGGTCCAGCACGACCAGGCGCTTGCTCCGCATCGCCGGCAGCCGGGTGAGCCGACCGTCCTGCACGAAGGCGCGCAGGACCGCTGCCGCCGCCGGGTCGAGGCCGTCCTCGACGTAGGCCGCTGACGGCGTGGCCGCCGAGCGGGCTCGCTCGGCAATCAGCGCCCGGTCGAGCACCCAGTCGTGGCCGTCCCGACAGACAGCGCCGCCCTTTTCGAGCCGCTTGAGCGCGCGGACGGCGCGCGGCAGCGACACGTCTGCCCGCAGGGCAACATCACCGAGCGAGCGCTCCCCCAGCGCCAGGGCGGCGAAGACGCGCAAGCGGTCCTCGTCGGCCAGCAGGCCCCACAACTAGTCGACCGCGACCGGCTGCTCGTCGGCGCCGACAGCGATCGTCTGCTCGATCTCCGCGATGCGCCGCTCGACCTCGGCGGCCTCGCTGCGGTCCTTGTCGAGCTTCTCGGCGACGTCCTCGTCGTTCTTCATCAGGGCGTCGAGGTCGGCATCGCCCATCTGCAGCACCCCCATGTCGGCGTAGGCCTGCTGGACCTTCGGCCCCCACAGTCCGATGTCCTTGACGATCGGCACGATCCGGGTGAAGAGCTGGTTGCGGAACAAGATCATGAACTCGGACGAGTCGACGTAGGCGTCGCACTCCTTCTCGTCGAGGCCGACGGTGCCCCAGACCTCCTTGCCGCGGATCCGGTCGCGCATCAGGTAGCAGGCCTCGACGACGAACTCCTCGCGCTCGTCGCGCTCGGCGCTGGTCAGGTCGGCGTAGGCGTCCTTGAGGGCGAGCCGACCGAAGGCCACGTGCCGTGCCTCGTCCTGCATGACGTAGCTCAGGATCTGCTTGGGCAAGGGCTTGGTCGTCATGTCGCGCAGCATGCCGAAGGCGGCCAGCGCCAGGCCCTCGATGAGCACCTGCATGCCGAGGTAGGGCATGTCCCAGCGCGAGTCGGTGAGGGTCTCCTCGAGCAGCTTGGAGAGGTTGTCGTTGATCGGGTAGAGCAGCCCGATCTTCTCCTGCAGGAA
Organism: Frankiaceae bacterium; assembly: GCA_031424715.1. Taxonomy (GTDB): domain Bacteria; phylum Actinomycetota; class Actinomycetes; order Mycobacteriales; family SCTD01; genus RYN-124. The sequence continues at coordinate 1,035 of JANPHZ010000314.1, read as the reverse complement.
GCGGGCGTAGGTCTCCGCATGCCGCGCCTCGTCCATCGTCTGCGTCGCGGCGTAGAACTTGGAGTCCAGGTCGGGGACAGACTCCACGATGCGGGCGGCGCAGATCATCGCGCCCTGCTCGCCGTGCAGGAACTGGCTGAACTGCCAGGCGGCCTGGTGCCGGTTGAGCTCGCGCCGCTGGTCGACCGACATCTTGTCCCAGATCGGGGTGCCGTAGATGGCGCTGACCTGCTCGGGCAGACCCAGGGAGTCGTAGGGGTCGACCTCGAGGGACCAGTCGATGCGGGAGTTCTGGTCCCACTGCTTGTCCTTGCCCTTCTGGTAGAGCGAGAGCAGCCGGTCCCGCCCGTTGTCGTACTCCCAGTTGAACCGCGCGTCGCCCGCCATGGGCACATCCCACGTCGTGGTGACATCAACCGGCTTGGCGTACAGGTCGGTGGTGCTCATGCGCGATCCCCTCCAGGGAGCAGACGGTCGACCAGGTGGGCGATCCGCTTGGCGGTGACGTCGGCGGGACCCGCCGGCGTGACGATGTGACTGACGATGAGGCGTACGACGGTGTCGGCGACCGCGTGCAGGTCGCCGTCGGGTAGGTCGGGCCAGTGGCTGCGCAGGTAGTCGACGTGCCGCTCGGTCACCGCCGCGATGAGCGCGTCCGAGCGGGTCGTGAGGTAGGGCAGCAGGCCCGCGGACCCGTCCTCCGTGAGGGCGGCTTTGATGAGCGGGTGGTCACTCGCGGTCCGCAGGGTCCACTCGGTCGAGGCCGCGACGGCCTCAGACGGCGTGCCTTCGGCGCCGGTGAGCTGCGCCTCGGAGCCGTCGACGAAACGCGCTGCCTCGCGCAGCGCCAGGGCCTGCGCGAGACCGTCCTTGGTGCCGAACTCGGTGTAGAGCGTCTGCCGGCTCACCCCGGCCGCGGCGGCAACGTCAGCCATCCGCGCGGCGGACCACCCGACGCTGACGGCGGCGTCGTAGGCCGCGTCCAGGAGGGCGGTGCGGATCGGTGACACAGGTCACATGCTTGACACGAAGGCC
>JANPHZ010000313.1:0-6797 GCA_031424715.1 Frankiaceae bacterium | reverse complement strand
CCGCGTCGATCGCGGTCGTCGACGACGGTCCGCTCTGGGTGGTCGGAGGAGTTCCCGTGGAGCGCGCGGATGGGCAGCCACTCGAGCCGCGGGCGCGCCAGACGCTCTGTCGCTGCGGAGCCTCCAAGAACAAGCCGCTGTGCGACGGCTCGCACAGCGAGATCGGATTTACGGACCCGCGGGAGCGTCGCCTCTAAGGGACGAACCCCCGTGTTACGGACACATTTGGGTCTGTCTTACATGTTTGCCGTATGTCTGGGCAGACTGACAACGCTGCACCGGCCGCCTGGTCGGGAAATGCTGCGTACCGCCGGAGGACCGCCTTGACCCGAACGACCGCCCGTTCCCGCCGCACCGCCGCCACCGTTGGCGCGCTCACCGCGGGGGCTCTGCTCCTGGCCAGCGCCGGACCGGCCACCGCCGCGACCGTGCGGCAGGACGTGAAGGGCGAGACGGCGGCGCAAGCTCTGCTGCTCATCCTCAACCTCCCCGGTGGCAGCGCGACCCGCGTCATCGTCTCGATCGACCCCGTGGACGGCTCGATCAGCAAGACGACCACGACGACGGCCGCCGCCAACGCCACCGTCGTACGCGGCGTCCTGGGCACGCAGTCGCTCGGCCTCGGGGCCTCGAGCGCCAAGCTGCCCTCGCCCACCGAGGCCAGCAACAACCCGGCCGGCGCAATCGAGAGCGGCCTCGCGGGCACACCGCTCGCCAACCTGCTCAAGGCTGAGCTGCTGCCCTCGAAGGCCAAGGTGACGACCGCTCCGACCAGCAGCTCCGAGGCCGCGGTCGCCAACCTCGGCGTCGGGCTGCCCGACGCCCTTGCGGGCGCACTCGCTCCGCTGACCGGCCCCCTGCTCAGCACCGTCGACGGCGCGCTCAAGGCCCTCGCCGCGGCGTCCGGGACCCCCGTTGCGCAGATCTGCGCCGGTGCGACGACTGCCGTCACCGCCCTGAAGCCCGCGACGACCGCCTTGGATGGGGTTCTCGCGGCCCTGCCGATCCCGGTCCCGGTCACCGAGGTGCTCAACACCACCGCGCTCGGCGCGCTCTGCGGCCTGTCCGAAACCCTGACCAAGCTCAACACTGCGCTGCAGGCCGCGCTGAAGTCCCTCACCGGACCGAGTGGGGTGGTGGGAGCCGGGCTGATCTCGGCCAACCAGAGCATCACCCGCAACGGCACCACCGTCACCGCCCGCTCCGAGGCGGAGGTCGCTGGCCTGACCCTGCTCGGTCAGAAGCCGTTCGCCAGTGCCGATGTCCTGCGGACGGTCTCCACGGCGAGCACGAACGGTCTGCCCGGCTCGGCCAAGGCCACCATCGAGTCCAGCATCGCCAACCTGACCGGCGGCTCCATCGACCCGTTCCTGCAGGTCCGTACGACGATCGCCGGCATCCGCGACAGCTTCGTCGGCGGCGGCGCCCTTCCCGCTGAGCTCAAGACCGTCTTCGACGACCTCTTCGGGCTGCTCAACGGCGCCCTCGCCCCAGTCGGCATCACGCTGTTCAAACTCGACGACTCCGTCGATAGCAAGAAGATCAGCGCCTGCCCCGGCGCGCTGAGCGGTGTGCTGACCGGCACCCTGACGCAGAGCACCGGCCGATGCGCTGCCGCCGCCACCCGCGGCGTCGGACTTTCGGTGAGCCTGCCGGCCGCCCTCACGGGACCACTGATGATCGGTGGACCCCTGGTATCGCTGCAGATCGTGCCGACGGCCGCCGTCGCGCAGGCCCAGAACGTCACCCTCACGACGCCCCCGCCCGCCACGCCGGAGCAGCTGCCGCGGACCGGACTGGGTGCCGGTCTGGCCAGCTTCGCGCTCCTGCTGCTGCTCGCCGGGGCTGTCATTCGTCGGCGCGCTGCCTGACGATGAACGTGTCGGAAAAGTGATATCCGGCTTACCTCAGGTGAAGGCGTGACGATCACCCTGGTTTTGTGATCATCACCCGCCTATGGTCGGCCCGGTGGACCCCCTGCAGCGCAACAACGTCGCGAGGCAGGGAAACCCGTCCCACCCCCTGATGGTTTTTGCGCACGGATTTGGTTGCGATCAGGGGATGTGGCGGCTGGTGGCGCCGTCGTTCGCCGAGACGCACCACCTGGTGCTTTTCGACCACGTCGGCGCAGGGGGGGCCGACCCGTCCGCCTATGACGTGGTCCGCCACAGCGCGCTGGACGGCTACGCCGACGACGTCATCGAACTCCTGGAGGCGCTGGAGGCGGGGCCGGCCATCTTCGTCGGGCACTCGGTCAGCGCGATGATCGCGGTGCTGGCGGCGCGCCGCCGCCCGGAGTTGTTCGCGCGGCTGGTGATGGTCGGACCCAGCGCCCGCTACCTCGACGACGAGGGCTACGTCGGCGGCTTCTCCGCCGAGGCCATCGAGGAGCTGCTGGCCACCATGGGCGACAACTACCTCGGCTGGGCGGCCCACCTCGCGCCGATCATCATGGGCGCTCCCGAGCGGCCCGAGCTCGCTGCCGAGCTGGAGCGCAGCTTCTGCCAGACCGATCCCGAACTGGCCAAGCGGTTCGCCCGCACCACCTTCCTGTCCGACAACCGGGCCGACCTCCCGCACGTTCCCACCCCGTCACTGGTCCTGCAGGCCCGCGAGGACGTCATCGCCTCCATGCAGGTCGGTCGCTACGTCCATGACCACCTGCCCGTCAGCGAATTCGCCGTGCTCGAGACCACCGGTCACTGCCCCCACCTCAGCGCACCCAGCGAGCTCATCGGTGCGATGCGGCGCTATCTGCTCTCGGCCTGAGGCATGGACACGCAGGACTGGACGAGCGCCCCCGTCGGGCTACTCACCCTCACCGCCGACGGGGTCGTCCTCGAGGTCAACGAAGCGCTGCTGCACTGGACGGGCCACTGCCGCGCCAGCGTGGTCGGCACCCGCCTGCCCGAGCTCTTCAGCATTGGCGGGCGGATGTACTGGGAGACCCATCTCGCCCCCCTGCTGCACGCCGAGGGTCGCGTCGACGAGGTCGCCGTCGAGCTCGTCGTCGCTGCCGGACGACTCCCGGTCCTGCTGACGGCCGTGCTGTCGCCGCACGGTGGCACCGAAGCCCGGATGCATGTCGCACTCTCCGGTGCCCGCGAGCGCTCGCGCTACGAGCGCGAGCTGCTCGCCGCACGGTCGCAGGCCGATCACACCGCCCGCCAGATCACGGCGCTGCACCAGGCCACGGCGGCGGTGTCCGCTGCGACGCTCGTCAGCGAGGTCGCCGAGGCCCTGCTGTCCACCGCGGCCTACGCCCTCGGGGCCCGGGCCGCCACCGTCTGGCTGACCGGCGACGACGGGGAGCTGCACCCCCACCACTCCGACCAGCCACCGCTGCCCGCTCCGCCTGGTTCAGATGCCGAGGCTGTCCTCATCTCGTTGCTCGGCCGCGACCGGGTGCAGGGCGTCCTGCGTTTCGTTCCCGCGAGCCGCACCGAGCTCCTCGACCACGACGTGCTCACCTCGATCGGTCGGCAGGCCGGCGTGGCCCTGGACCGCGCTCACCTCTACGAGAGAAGCACCAGCGTGGCGCACGAGCTGGCGCACTCCCTGCTGGCGGGATCGGCCCCGAAGGATGACCGGTTCGTCGTCGCTGCGGCCTATCGCCCTGCGGTGGCCGACCTGGCGGTCGGCGGCGACTGGCACGACACCTTCCTCCTGGGCGCCGACGCCGTGGCCCTGGTGGTCGGAGACGTCGTGGGACGCGGGCTGAGCGCCGCCATCGCCATGGGTCAGCTGCGCAGCGCCACCCGTGCGGTCGCCGCCCCGGGTCGGGGACCGGCGGTCGTCCTTGCCGAGCTCGACCGCTTCGTCGAGCAGGTCGAGGCGGCAGCCGTCGCTACCGTGGCCTACGGAGAGCTCGACCTGGAAGCCGGACAGTTGACCTATGCCTGCGCCGGGCACCTGCCACCGCTGCTGCTGCCCGTGAGCGCTCCGCCCCGGTTCCTCTGGGAGGGCCGGTCCACGCCGCTCGGCTCGACCGCGAGTCACGGTCGCGTCGAGGCCAGTGTCGACCTGGCCCCGGGCGATCGGGTCCTGCTCTACACCGACGGCCTGGTCGAGCGGCGCTGCTCCGACATCGACGACCGCATGGGCCGCCTGCTGACGGTTGCTCGCCGTGAACGCGACCAGCCCCTTGCTGACGCCGTACGCACGATCACCGACGAGATGCTCCACGGCGTGACTGCACCGGACGACGCCTGCGCGCTGCTGCTGGCCTGGCAAGGCCCGCACCCGGCCAGCCGGGCTGGGGCAGGGTGAGCATCGAGACCTTTCTCGTGGAGGACGGGATCCGCCTGCTGCGTGCCTCGGGTGAGCTCGACTTCGCGACCACCGAGCCGCTGCTCGTCGACCTGAGCAGGGTGGCCGACGGTGTCGTGGGCGTGCTGTTGGATCTCAGCGCCGTGACGTTCCTCGACAGCGCCGGCGTCCGGCTGATCGACCGGCTGGCACGGTCCTGCGAGCGAGCCGGCACTCGCTTTCGCGCGGTCGCTCCGCCGGGCGGGGTTCCGCGTCGGCTGCTCGAGATCACCGGTCTCGCGGAGCGCTGCACGGTCCCTGACCTGCAGAGCGGCTTGGCTGCCCTGCGCCGTTAGGCGCCGGGCTCGGCCACAGTCAGCGGCTGCACCCGCACGGTGCGCTCGCCCTGCTCGAAGACGTCCGACGCCGGACCGACGATGAGCGGATCGGGCGTGCCGACGACCTCGTGGTTCTTGTCGGTGTAGTCGAACAGGCTGAGCAGGTGGCGCATCGCCTCGAGCCGGCCCCGCTTCTTGTCGTTGCTCTTGACGACCGTCCACGGCGCGTGCGGCGTGTCGGTGGCGGCGAACATCGCCTCCTTCGCCCGGGTGTAGTCCTCCCAGCGGTCCAGCGACTCGAGGTCGATGGGCGAGAGCTTCCACTGCCGGACCGGGTCGACCTGGCGGATGACGAACCGGGTCCGCTGCTCGGCTTGGGAGACCGAGAACCAGAACTTCACCAGGTGCAGCCCCGACCACACGAGCGCCTGCTCGAACTCCGGAGTACGACGAAGGAACTCGACGTACTCCTCGTCGGTGCAAAAGCCCATGACGTGCTCGACGCCGGCGCGGTTGTACCAAGACCGGTCGAACATCACGATCTCACCGCCGGCGGGCAGGTGGGCGACGTAGCGCTGGAAGTACCACTGGCTGCGCTCGCGCTCGGTCGGCTTGGCGAGCGCCACGACTTGCGTACCGCGCGGGTTGAGGTGCTCGGTGAAGCGCTTGATCGTGCCGCCCTTGCCAGCGGCGTCGCGGCCCTCGAACAGCACGACGACCCGCGCGCGCGTCGACTTCACCCAGGTCTGCAGCTTGAGCAGCTCGATCTGCAGGAGGCGCTTCTGCTGGTCGTACTCCGCGCGCGACATCCGCCGCTCGTAGGGGTAGCCCTCGCGCCAGGTGTCGACCCGACTGCCGTCGGGCAGCACGAGCACCGGCTCGTTGTCGGCGTCGTAGACCACCCGGACCTCGGACAGGTCCGCGAGCAGATCGAGCTCGTGCTGCGGGACTGCCATGGGGAGTTGCCTAGCACCTGCAGGTGAACGTCGCACGCCGGCTCAGGCGGGTACGGCGGCCTCGGCGGGCGGTCGGACGGGGGGAGCATCGGCCGGGGGTGGGACGACGGCGACACCGTTGAGCTCCCCCCACTTGGCGGCAAAGGCCATCCGCTCGGCGGCATCAGGGTGGCTCGCCTGCAGCCGCTTCCACCAAGTGGGCTCGAGGTCGGAGATGTTCTTGGGCGCCATCCGCTTCCAGACATCGACCATCGCCCCCGGGTCGCGCAGCAGGCGCAGCGCCTCGAGATCGGCCTCGCGCTCGTGGTGGCGGGACAGGAAGGCGCTCGGCAGGCCGGTGACCGTCTGCAGCAGCGCGAACAGCGCCAGGAACAGCGGCAGCGACCCGGGGTCGCCGAGCTCGCTGACGCCGGCCACGTCGAGCAGCGCGTCCCAGGTGAGCAGCAGTTGCAGCAACCCGAAGGTCAGCAGCGTGGAGACCAGTGCGGCAGGCAGGGAGGTGAAGATGTGCTGCAACCGGTAGTGGCCGATCTCGTGCGCGACGACGTGCTCGACGGTCACGGCGGGGTGCTCGAGCATCGTGTCGTAGATGACGACCCGCTTGGTCGGGCCGAAGCCGGCGACAAAGGCGTTGTCGCGCCGGCTGCGCTTGCTGGCGTCCATGGTGAAGGAGCCCTTGATCGTCACGCCGGCCTTATCGGCCACCGCATCGATCCGGCGCTTGAGGTCGTCGTCACCGAGCGGGATGAACTTGTTGAAGATCGGCATGATCACGACCGGGTAGACGAAGGCCATGAGGATCGCCACCCCCATGAGCAGCAAGGTGGCGTAGAGCCACCAGCTGTCGGTCGCCCGGATGACGGCGTAGACCGGGATGAAGATCGCCGAGAGCAGGACGGTGCCGACGGCGAGGTTCTTGATCTGGTCCAGGACGAACGTCTTGGTCGTCGTCGTCGACAGCTCCCACTTCTTGTCGTACGACAGGGTCACCCAGGCGTCCGCGGGCAGGTCGAGCAGCGTGCCGAGGACGTTGATGAAGGCGACGCCGACGACGATCCCCAGCGCGAAATTGGTGATCCCGAGGTTGTCGAGCAGCTTGGGCACCGCCTCGGTGGTGATCAGGACGACGAACAGCACGAGCGTGACGGCGGTACTCGCCAGGCTGAGCCGCTTGAGCGGGCGCTTGTAGTCGCGCGAGCGGGCCACCTCGGCCGGGTCGAACCAGTCAGCCGCGTCGGCCGGCGTACGCCGCCAC
>JANPHZ010000312.1:0-1714 GCA_031424715.1 Frankiaceae bacterium | reverse complement strand
CTCGCTGGTGCCGGCCAAGCAGCCCGCGATGGCGGCGGCGGTCCCTTCCGGCAGTACGCCGGAGCCGCACAGCAACGTCGCGGTCATCGCTGGTGCGCCCGCCATCACGCCCGACGTGACGCAGGAAGCCGACAAGCCGGTCGAGGCGACCCCCGCCGAGACCGCGACCGCCGATGACGTCCAGCTCGACCAGGACGCGTCGAAGGTCGACGCTGCCACCGGTCCGGAGCAGGCCGACCCGCCGGTCGTCAACGAGACGAAGCCCGAGGCGCCGACTGAGAACGGCGAGCTCAGCACCCCGGCCCCGCCCAGCCCAGCCGATGACGCCAGCTTGGGTGACAGATCAGGTGATAGCTCGAGCGACGACTCGGCTGGCAGTTCGTCCGACTGAGCGACCAAGATCTTCGCGGTTTCGTGGTGGCTATGACCACTACACATCCGCGAAGATCTTCAACAGCGGCAAGGCGTTAGACTCAGCCGGAACGCCGCGCGGGCGTAGCACAATGGTAGTGCGCTTGCTTCCCAAGCAAGACACGCGAGTTCGATTCTCGTCGCCCGCTCCAGCATCAGAAAGCGCCAGCGTGCACCAGGTCTCAGAAGACGAAGCCCACCAGGTGGGCGAAGAGCTCGCCCTCGTCGACGTCGAGCCCCCGCCGCTGGAACCACGTCGTCACCGTGCGGCAGTCGCGCCGCAGGAAGTCCATCCCCTGCGGGTTGGCCACGACATCCACGATCTGCGGTAGATCGATCAGCACCACCCGCTCCCCAGCGAGCAGGACGTTGTATGGCGAGAGGTCGCCGTGCGCCCAGCCGAGCGCCGCGAGCGACGTCATCGCCTCGCGCAGCTGGTCGTAGAGCTCGGGCAGCAGCGTCGGCTCGGGCCGGGTGTTGACCAGCCGCGGCGCCGCCTCCCCGTCGTGGGTGATCAGCTCCATGACGATCTCGTTGCCCAAGGTCATCACCGGGTAGGGCACGGGTACGCCGGCCAGCCACAGCTGCTTGAGCGCCGCCCACTCGGCCTGCACCCACTGCCCGGACTGCACGGCGCGGCCGAAGTCGGTCCCCTTCGCCGCGGCCCGGGCCTCACGGGAACCGCGGATGCGCCGCCCCTCGCCGTAGCTGGCGCTGCGGTGGAACTGCCGGTGCTGCTCGCCCCGGTAGCGCTTGGAGGCCAGCAGGCAGGACGCACCGCCCGAGACCGCCCGCTCGAGCACGAAGCAGTCGGCTTCCTTGCCGGTCTTGAGCACGCCGAGGTCGGTGTCGATCGCCGCGCGATCGGTCACCAGCCAGTCCGGGACGGGCTCAGGCCCGCGGCAGAGCCGCTCGACGTCCCAGTAGGGGTTGAGGCGCTGACCGGGCGGCAGGTCCTCGAGCGGGGTGAAGGTCAGGTCATCAGCAGAGAACGGAACGTGCATCGAAGAGCTCCAGGAGACAGGTGCGAACCAGGTGCGGACGCGCGGGATGGACAGCCATCACGGGACCTCCTGTCTCTGGGGCAAGCACGTGCGGGCAAGGCTGACCCACCCGTCGGCAGCGCGCAACGGGTTTTCGTCGTACCCCGGGGTCAGTCCTGGGTCGGCGTGCGGCTGAACTTCAGGTGCGAGCGCGACGGCGTGGGACCGCGCTGGTCCTGGTAGCGCGAGCCGTAGATCGACGAGCCGTAGGGGTGCTCGGCCGGCGAGGACAGCTGGAACACGCAGATCTGGCCGATCTT
>JANPHZ010000311.1:0-3000 GCA_031424715.1 Frankiaceae bacterium | reverse complement strand
CCTGCATCCGCCCGGCCGGGTTGACGCGGATGAGTTGGGTGATGCGGAAGGTCGATGCGAGCCCGGCGCGCGCACCGCTGATCGTGGCCACCGCCGCCACCAGGCCGCTGTTGAGCTGGCCGAGGTCGTCCAAGGTGACCTGAAAGGTGCCGTCGGTGACCTCGGCCAGCCGGCGAAAGAAGCCCAGGACCTGCTCGCGCCCCTCGTAGACGCCGGACACCTGGTTGCGGCCACCGACCCGCCAGGTGCAGTCGGAGGCGAGCAGCTCCGCCACCGCGTCGAGCTTGCGGGCCGAGAAGGCGGCGTAGGCGCGACGGGTGACCGCGATGGCCTCGTTCATGGGACTCCCTCCGGTCAGCAGCGCCACCGTAAATGTCGGCATAAGGCGCTGACTATGGCCCGAAGTGAATGGCCCGGTCAGGCCAGGGTGATCACGACCGGGAACGGCCGCTCCAGCGAGACCGCGTCGCCGGCGGTGCGGGGGACGCCCGCACAATCTGTCGATCAGCGCGACAGGTAGCGCCTCAGGACATCCGCTGCCTCGGTGATCAAGCGCACCTCGACCGACTCCTCGCGGGTGTGCGCGAGGTTGGGGTCGCCGGGCCCGTAGTTGATGGCGGGGATGCCGAGCCCGGCAAACCGCGCCACGTCGGTCCAGCCGAGCTTGGCCTGCGGCGGCGTGCCGACCGCGTCGATGAAGTGCTTCGCGGCCGCTGCGGTCAGTCCCGGCAGCGCTCCCGGCGCGCTGTCGAGCAACCGCACGTCGTACGGCGCCAAGACCTCCACCACGTGCTGCAGCGCCTGCTCCTCCGACCGGTCCGGCGCGAAGCGGAAGTTGACCGTCACCGTGCAGACGTCGGGGATGACGTTGCCGGCGACGCCGCCCTCGATGTGCACGGCGTTGAGGCCCTCGCGGTAGAGGCAGCCGTCGATGTCGACCTGCCGGGCGTCGTAGCCGGCGAGGGTCGCAAGGATCGGAGCCGCGGCCTGGATCGCGTTGGTGCCGAGCCAGGACCGCGCGCTGTGCGCCCGTCGACCGGGCACCGTCACCGCGACCCGCAGCGTGCCCTGGCAGCCCGCCTCGACCTGGCCGTTGGTCGGCTCCATGAGGATCGCGAGGTCGGCGTCGAGCCAGTCGCGGTGGGTGCGGACCAGGCGGTTGAGACCGTTCTTGGTGGCCTCGACCTCCTCGTTGTCGTAGAGCACGAACGTCAGGTCGTACGCCGGGTCGCTGACCGTCGCCGCCAGGTGCAGCAGGACGGCGTCGCCCGACTTCATGTCGGTCGTGCCGCAGCCGAACAGGCGCTCGCCCTCGAGGCGGCTCGGGACGTTGTCGGCGATCGGGACGGTGTCGAGGTGCCCGGCCAGCAGTACCCGCTGCGCACGCCCTCCGGTGGTGCGGGCGAGGACGCAGTTGCCGTCGCGCAGCACCTCGAGCGGCAGCTGGCGCAGCGCCTGCTCGACCAGATCCGCGAGCGCAGCCTCGCCGCCCGAGACGCTCGCGACGTCGACCAACGCGGCGGTGAGGTCCACCGGGTCTGCGGACAGATCGAGCGCCGTCACAGGGTCACCAGGTCCAGGCTCGGGTCCAGGGCACGAAGGTCCCCAGGGTCGGACGTCACCACGACGTCGTCGTACTCCCGCGCGCACACCACGACCGAGCCGTCGGCGACGTCGCTGGTCTTCGACGTCGCGAGCAGCACGCCGACGGCGCGCGCCCGGCGGGCATCGAGCGGGACGACGGTCACGTCGGCAGAGTTGAGCAGCCTGGCAAGCCGGGCCGACCGGGGACCCCCGCGCCAGGTCTGGGCGACCACCGCCGCCGGGATGTGCAGGTCCCGCCCGTGTGACCGGGCCAGGTCGAGCAGGGCGAGCACCCGTGCGGACTGGCGGTCCAGACCCAACAGCGCACCGGCGTCCAGCGTCAGGCCGGTCACAGCCGCAGCGCCTGCTCAGCCCAGGCGTAGTCCTCGGGCGAGGGTGGCCCGTCCTCGGCGATGATGTCGGCGACCAGAGCAGCCAGGGTGTCGACCTGCAGCTTGTCCGCGAGCGCCTCGGACACCAGGGCAGACACCGAAGCGGCGCGGCCGTCCTTCACCGCTTGGCGGGCAGCGGACACCTGCTCGTCCGGCAGGCTGATCGCGATCTTGGTGGTCATACTCCAATCATACCGCCGGAGGCAGGCCCTCCCTAGGCTCATCGCGTGACCTCCTCAACCCGTTCTGCCTCAGGTGTTGGCCTAGCAACGCTCACCGACGACGGCCAGGTGCTCGACGCGTGGTATCCCGCGCCCACGCTGGGCGCCGGTGCTCAGGCTCCCCCGGGACTCGACGCATTGGTCGGACCGGACGACCTGCGCGGCGTACGCCGGGAGGTGGTGCAGCGCACCATCGACCTCGACGCCCCGCCGACCGATGCGTGCGACGCCTACCTGCGGCTGCACCTGCTGTCGCACCGGTTGATCGCCCCGCACGGGTGCGACCTGACGGGCGTCTTCGGGCTGCTCGCCAACGTCGTCTGGACCACCGTCGGCCCTTGCGCTGTCGAGGGTTTCGAGGCGACCCGGCTGCGGCTGCTCGGCCGCGGACCGGTGCAGGTCTACGGCGTGGACAAGTTCCCGCGGATGGTCGACTACGTGCTGCCGTCGGGGGTGCGGATCGCCGATGCCGACCGGGTCCGTCTCGGCGCGCACCTCGCTGTCGGCACGACCGTCATGCACGAGGGCTTCGTCAACTTCAACGCCGGAACGCTCGGCGCCTCGATGGTGGAGGGGCGGATCAGCGCGGGGGTCGTCGTCGACGACGGGAGCGACATCGGCGGCGGCGCCTCGGTGATGGGGACGCTGTCCGGCGGCGGCACGGAGGTCGTGCGCATCGGCAAGCGCTGCCTCGTCGGCGCCAACGCAGGGACCGGCATCAGCCTCGGCGACGACTGCGTGATCGAAGCCGGGTGCTACGTCACGGCGGGCACGAAGGTGACGCTGTCGGACGGGCGGGTCGT
>JANPHZ010000310.1:0-2214 GCA_031424715.1 Frankiaceae bacterium | reverse complement strand
GTCCAGCCAGCTCGTCACGATGGTGACGCCGAGCTGTGCGGACGGAGCCGCATCCCGGCCGATCGTCTGGCTGTCGTAGTTGTTCTGGAAGGGGGTCATGTCGATGGGCGTCCCGGCCGGACCCAGGAAGCGGGTGTAGACCGTCTGCGTGAACGTCTTCCCGGCCAGCAACCTGCTCACCGTGACGCGGTAGTGGGGACCGGCCGGTGCCGTCGCCGTCGCCGTGGCCGTCGGCACGTAGACACCGGTCTGCACGGACCCGTCAACGGTCACCGCGATCGTCGCGCCGGACGTGTTCGCGTTGGTGTAGTAGATGTCGAGCAGGTCGAGGAACGGACCGTTCTGCCGGTCGATGTGAAACCGGAGGTCCTTGAGCTGCTCGAGCCGCTGCTGGTTGATGTTCTTGGCTTGGGTCTGGACCTTGGTGCTCACCGCCGTACGGAGCATGCCTAGGAAGGCAGGCAGAGAGGCCAACAGGACGACCATGAGCAGCCCGAGGGCGACCGTCAACTCGACCAGGGTGAAGCCACCCTCAGCGCGACACCGGAGCCGGTTAGAAGACACGTGCAGTCAGTCCTTGGACGGAGATGGGGTAGGTCCGCGACCGCTTGGTGCTCCGGACGGTGATGGTGGCGGGACTGGCGGTCCCCCGGGGGTAGAAGTAGATGCAGGTCGTCTGGGCCGGGCAGGGACTGCCTGCCTTCGGAGTCGAAGTCGCCGCAAAGCTGACGTTGCGCGACTGGGTCGACCGGGCCGTGCGGGTGAGGGATGAACCCGCCCCACCACAGGAGTAGCGCCAGGTGGCGTAGGACCGGTTGACGGCTGGGGTCGGAGCCGCGGCGAGGGCAACGCAGTAGGTGCGGCCCTCGGAGACGGCTTGCACACCCGCTGACCGCAGCCAGCTCACCAGGTCCTGGGCCGAGCCTTGGTGCTGGCTCTGGTGGAGCCGGTTGTTGAAGGAGAACCCGCCGACAGAGGCGAGAATCCCGATGATTGACATCGTGACAATCAGTTCCAGCAAGGAGAACCCGCCATCCGGGGCCACTCCCCCAGAGCGATGACCTCGCACTGCCGACCTCGGACGCATGCCTGTGTCGTCGGCAATGGGCCAGAGTGACTTGAGCCGCCTACCTCAGCAGTCGCCGAGGTTCAGGCCCGTGCCGTTTCCCGACCAGTAGCGGGAGTTGGTCTGGCTGTTGAGGATGGAGACGCAGTAGTCATCCACGCTGTTGACGTAACTCCGGGCCGAGACGGAGTTGCCCTTGCTGAGCCGGCCGCCGGCGGCCACGACCGGGCCGCTGGTCAGCTGCCACACACCGTTGCTGCCGCTGACGGTGAGCGGTCCGGACGAGTCGACGTAGTAGGCGAGTGCCTCCTTGACGACGCTGCGGACGTCGAGCTTGGCCGAGGCTTCGTAGGCCTGCTGGCGCTGCCCGAGGAAGGCGGGAATGGCGATGGCGGCAAGGATGCCGACAATGATCATCACCACGAGTAGCTCGATCAGCGTGAAGCCGTCGTCCCGATCTGCGGTGTTCATCTGTCACCCCCTTCACCGTTGTTGTCGGCGGGCTATCCGCCGCTCTTGACCATCAGCGCCGCGCAGACACGCCGAAAGGGCGGCGAGCCGAAGCCCGCCGCCCTCTCAGTGAGTCAGCTCTAGCAGGCGCCCTTGGAGAGACCGGCCTGGTCGTACTTGAAGTCCTTGGTCTGACCGTCAGCCGCGCTGACCTGGACGCAGAAGATCGCGTCGCTCGTGGCCCCACCCGAGGCCGTGTTGCCCTCGGAGAGCTTGCCGGAGGCAACGGTCGTGCCAGCAGCGTCGGCCAGGACCCACGTGGTGGTGCCCGACACGGTCAGGGCACCGGTGCCGTCGACGTAGTAGGCGGCAACCTCCTTGCCGATGGTGCTGACGTCGGCCTTCGCCGAGGTGTCGCGGGCCTTCTGCTTCTGGGACAGGAACGCCGGGATGGCGATCGCAGCGAGGATGCCGATGATGATCATGACGACGAGGAGCTCGATGAGCGTGAAGCCGCTCTCGCCGTTCTCCTTGGCGTTGCGCAGACGAGCGAACATTGCGTGTCCTCCTGGACGGGATGTGTGGTGAGCCGCGCGGGTAGTTGTTGCAGTCCTCACGCGGCCCCTCCGAGGAGGGTCCGGCCGAGGTAGCTGGGCAGACCTGCAAGCAGGTCCCCTGGCTTTGCGACCCCGCCTCAC
>JANPHZ010000309.1:0-4224 GCA_031424715.1 Frankiaceae bacterium | reverse complement strand
GGACTTCTCCCCCGCAGTGCTGCAGCGCACGGTCGGAACCGCGACCGGCGCGCAGTGGTTCTTCGCGGTAGCTGGTCGGCCCTTCGCGCTGCACGTCGTCCTGGGCAGCCACTCCCGCCGGGCGCCCGGGGCGACGCGCGTCGCCGCACTGCTGCGCGGCCTGACGATCGGAGCCCGCTCATGACGGCCACCCGCGAGGCCCTGGGCCGACTCGGCCGGTCCGGGTCCACCTCGGTGTCGCAGCGCGCAGCCGACGCGGCCAGCGGTTGGCTCGCCCGGCGTACGTCCCGCAGGGGCTTTCTCGTGCGGGCCGGCGTCGTCGGCAGCGCGCTCGCCGTCGACTCGGTCGGCTTCGCCCTGCGGCCGGGCACGGCGTACGCCTCCGTCTGCGGACCCGGCGCCTCCTGCTCGACGGGCTGGACGGTCTTCTGCGCGACCATCAACAACGGCGTGAACGCGTGCCCGCCCGGCTCGGTCGCGGCCGGCTGGTGGAAGGCTGACGGCGCCTCGCTGTGCGGCGGCAAGGCCCGTTACATCATCGACTGCAACGCCACCTGCACCGGCTGTGGCGGCAGCGGTGGCGGCTCGGGCATCTGCGCCAGGAGCTGCTGGTCGTGCGACTGCGAGTGCGGGCCGGAGGGAGGCTGCGACCAGCGCAAGGTGTGCTGCAACGCGTTCCGCTACGGCCAGTGCCACCAGGAGGTCGCGCAGGTCGGCGGCGTCCAGTGTCGGGTCGTGTCGTGCACCCCACCGTGGGAGTGGGAGGAGTGCTCGTCTGCGCCGGCCACCGACAACGCGACCCGCGACCACAGCTCCGGTCAGCTGCCCACCGCGTTCACGCCCATCACCCGCCGCTACATCTCACTCGGCGAGAACGGCTCGGTCCTGGGCGCCACCGTCTACGGCGAGGTCGCCCGCGCCGGTGGCCGGGCGCAGAGCTATCAGCGCGGCCGCATCTCGTGGAGCCAGGCGACCGGCGCCTTCGAGACGGTGGGCGCGATCGCGACCCGCTACCTCGCCCTCGACTCCGAGGCGGGGCCGCTGGGCTTCCCGCTCACCGGCAACGTGCGTGCTGCCGGCGGCGCGGCGACCCGCTTCCAGAACGGCCGGATCAGCTGGCACCCGGACACGGGCGCGTTCGTCCTGGGCAACCCCCTGGCCTTCAACTACTCCGCGCTCGGGGCCGAGGCCGGCCGGCTGGGTTTCCCCCTCGCCGACGCCGAGGCTGTCGCAGTCGGGAAGGGCTTCGCGGTAGCCCTGCAGGGCGGCCGGCTGTCGCAGCGGACCGGGGCGACGGCGTACGCGACCTATGCGCTGGTCTCGGCGGCGTACGTCCGCGCGGGGGCGGAGGACGGGCCGCTGGGCTTCCCGACCGCCGACCACGTCGACCTGCCCGGCGGCGGCAACGCGCAGACGTTCGAGGCCGGGCGCATCTCGCTCAGCGGCGCGACCGGCGCCCACTGGCTCTCCCGGGAGATCGCCGTCGCCTACGTCGAGCGGGGGGCAGAGGGAGGGGCGCTCGGCTTCCCGACGGAGGACGAGCGCGAGGACCAGGCCTGGCCGTGGCGCAGCGCCGCCAACCCGACCGTCCGGGTGGGCGTCTTCGAACGCGGCACTATCACCTACGACGCCGTGAGCGGCGACGTCACCGTCGTCACCACCTGAGCCAGCTGCGCCTCTGCCGCCCAGCGGCTCGGCGTCAACCGCAGGTGGCGGCGAGAGCGGCTTGTCGCTGACGGAGCAGCCGCTGTTCCTGCGGTCCGGTCTGACTACCGGCTCGCGCCTTGACGGCGCCGGCTCGAAGGAACGCCTCGACGCCGAGTGCTGCTGCGTCGGCGTACAGCCGCTCGCTCTGCTGGCCGACGGGACGGTAGCCCGTACCGGCTTCGAGGTACTCGCCGATCGTGCCGCGCTGCACTCGCGTCAGGTCGCTCAACGAGCTGATCGGTGCCGAGGCCTGGCGGCAGATCAGAGCTGTGTCGATCCGGCGGTCGAGCTGGTCGACGACGGACACGGCCGTGAGCCCGAGCCCGAGCACCGCCAGCAAGGCCGTGCCTCGCGTCAACAGGTGACCGGCGCGATGCACCCGCCCGGCCAGCACGACGAGCGCCACGGCCGCGACGGCCAGCGCCGCGAGGGCGAGGGCCCGCTGCCGGTCGGAGGCGTACGGCGTGATCGCCCGGGACAGCAGCCACCCTGCCCCGATGAGGAGACCGGGCAGGACGTACCACTCCTGCGGCCGCGGGTGGAAGGGCGGCCGGTTTTCGGGCACCTCGAGACGCGGGTTCGTCTGCCCGACGCTGTCCTGCGAGGTGGCGTTCACCGTCCGACCGTATGCCCAGTGCACACTGCTGGCCATGTGCCAGACCAACCTGACCCGGCGGCAGGTCCTGCGCTACGGCGCGCTTGTCGCGGCGACCTTCCCGGCGGCCGGCCTGGCCACCGGCCGGTTTTCCCTGGTGGAGCAGGCGTTCGCGGCCGGTCCCGCCGTACCGATGCACCTCGAGCTGGTGACGGTGACTGACACCGCGGCGATCATCACCTGGTTTACCGGTGACGCGACGACACCGGACGAGTTTGGCCGCCCGACCCCCATCGCCGCCCCGGGACGGGTGCTCATGGGCACCGACCCCAACCCGACCACCTGGACCGAGGTCGGTGCGCATGTGCCCACGCCCTACCACTACGTCGAGGTGCGGGGGCTGAAGCCCGGCACGACCTACTACTGGCGCGCGGAGAGCAACGGCATTCCGGCCACCACCACGATCCTGTCGATCCCCAACGTCAACCCGCCGAGCGCGGCGCCGCCGGTCTTCACCACGATGATCCCCCCACCGGGCAAGGAGATCGGGCGCGTCGCCTGGCTCAACGACATGCACTTCGGTGAGGGCACGTCGGGGCTGATCCTGGGCAACGACGCGCTGCCCGGAGGTGGGCTCCCTCCTGGTTACCAGGCCGATCCGGACGATCCCTACTGGCGCTTCATGGGCGCGGCCGCGGTCGCGGAGGCGCGGGCCCGCGGCTGCACGCTGCTGCTGGCCAATGGCGACCTGACCGCCGAGGCGCGACCCAAGGAGGTGGCCGAGTCGCGCGCGGTGCTGGACAGGTTCGGCACCCTCGCCGGCGCCCAGCACCTCTCTCCCGGCGACGACCCGGTTTACTACGTCACCCGCGGCAACCACGACCGCGCGCACAGCGGCGACCTCTACGACGGGTGCTCCAAGGAGGGCGCCGCCAATGACTGCTTCGGTGACGCCTTCTCCGAAGGCTTCCGCGGCACCTCGACGCATTTTTCCGTCAGCGTCGGCACCGATCAGGCGCGCTACCGGTTCGTCGGGCTCGACAGCAACGACCCGGCTGGCATGGGGATCCTGCCCAAGACCGAGCTCGACTTCCTCGAGGCCGAGCTCGAGCGCGGCGAGGTGGTGATCCCGCTCTTTCACCACCCGGCCAGCGACGTCGCGTCGATCACGCAGGCGCCCCCGGGCGTCTTCGGCGTACGTCCAGATGATGCGAGTGCTTTTCGTTCACTGCTCGGTCGCTACGACAACGTCGGTGGCGTCTACTCCGGCCACACGCACCGCAACAACCGGAGCACGGCGACCGGGACCGGCGCCGTGCCGTTCTTCGAGGGTGGCGCGACGAAGGAGTACCCCGGCGGCTACACCGTCGTGCGGCTCTACGAGACCGGTTACCTCGTCAACTTCTACAAGACCGCGGCGCCCGAGGCGCGCGCCTGGTCAGAGCGCTCCCGCGGCGAGTACCTCGGGCTGTATCCGTACTACACGCTGGGGAATCTGGGCGATCGCAACTGGTCGTACGACGTCGCCGCGCGGATCCAGCGCCCGGTCACGCCGGGTGGCGGCGCGGGATCGGGAAGCTCGTCGGGCGGCAGCTCCGGTACGGACGGCGCCGGAGTGCTGGCTGCCACCGGAGGCAGCGAGCTGCTAGCCGTGGCCGGCGCGGCAGCGGCCGTCGCCGGGGCCACCGTCGTACGTGCCCGGCGAGCCGGAACTCCCCCCGCGGCGACAGCAGCGCCCAGCCCTCTCCACGTTCCGACAGCCGCGCCCAGCCCTCCCCCGCGTTGACAACCGCGGCCAGCCCCCGCCGGCGCTCACTCCGAGGGCAACGCCGACCGCCAGGCCGCCGGGAGCCGGAGAACCCCGTCGGTCCGGGTGAACGGCTGTGCCTCGACCACCGCGGTCATTGGCAGCGGGCCATACA
>JANPHZ010000308.1:0-2047 GCA_031424715.1 Frankiaceae bacterium | reverse complement strand
TGATCTGAGACGCGTGTCTCACCTGTCGAGACGTCGGTGGCCCGGTTAACGGCACTGACGATGGCGCGCAGCGACGCGGTGACGATGCTCGGATGGACGCCGCAGCCCCACAGCACCCGACCCTCGACCGCCACCTCGAGGTAGGAGGCTGCCTGCGCCTCCTCACCCGCTCCGGTGGCGTGTTCGGCGTAGTCGAGCACGCGGACGTCGCGGTCGAGCTCGGCCAGCGCGTGGACGAAGGCCGCGATCGGACCGTTGCCCTCACCCCGGATGCTCCGGGTCTCCCCCCGCCAACGCACGACGGCCTCGAGGGTGTCGACCTCGCCACTGGCACTGCTGTAGGAGACGAGCTCAAGCGGCTCGACGGGGTCGAGGTAGGTGTCGCGGAACAGCGCCCAGATCCGGGCCGGGGCGATCTCGCCGCCACCGACGTCGGCGAGCTCCTGCACCACTCGGGAGAACTCAATCTGCATCCGGCGCGGCAGGTCGAGGTGGTGGTCGTTCTTGAGCACGTAGGCGACGCCGCCCTTGCCCGACTGAGAGTTGACGCGGATGACGGCCTCGTAGGAGCGACCGACGTCGAGCGGGTCGATGGGCAGGTAGGGCACGCCCCACGGGAAGTCGCGGACAGGGACACCGGCGGCGTCTGCGTCGCGCTGCAGCGACTCGAAGCCCTTCTTGATGGCGTCCTGGTGCGAGCCGGAGAAGGCGGTGTAGACGAGGTCCCCGCCGTAGGGGTGGCGGGGGTGCACGGGCAGTTGGTTGCAGTGCTCGACCGTGCGCCGCACCTCGTCGATGTCGGACAGGTCGATGCGCGGGTCGACGCCCTGGCTGAACAGGTTGAGGGCGAGGGTGACCAGGCAGACGTTGCCGGTGCGCTCGCCGTTGCCGAACAGGCACCCCTCGACCCGATCGGCGCCGGCAAGGACGCCGAGCTCGGCCGCCGCGACCGCGGTGCCCCGGTCGTTGTGCGGGTGCAGGCTGAGGATGACGCTCGACCGTCGGTCGCCGAGGGCGCGGGAGAACCACTCGACCTGGTCGGCGTAGGTGTTGGGCGTCGACATCTCCACCGTGGCCGGCAAGTTGAGCACGACGGGGTCGGCAGGGCTGGGCTCCCAGACCTCCATGACGGCCTCGCAGACCTCGAGCGCGAAGTCGAGCTCGGTGCCGGTGAACGACTCGGGGCTGTACTGCCAGCGGACCGAGGTCGTGGGCAGCAGCTCGTCGGCGTACTTCTTGCACCACTGCGCACCCTGCACGGCGATGTCCTTGATGCCGTCACGGTCAAGGCCGAACACGACCCGGCGCTGCAGGGTCGAGGTCGAGTTGTAGAGGTGGATCAGGGCAGTGCCCGCAAATCCGACGAGCGACTGCACGGTCCGCTCGATCAGCTCCTCGCGCGCCTGCGTGAGCACCTGGATCGTCACGTCGTCGGGCACGAGCCCGTCCTGAACCAGGGTCCGGATGAAGTCGAAGTCGGTGCTGCTGGCTGCCGGGAAGCCGACCTCGATCTCCTTGTAGCCGAGCGCGACGAGCAGCTGGAACATCTCCAGCTTGCGGGCGCTGTCCATCGGGTCGATGAGCGCCTGGTTGCCGTCGCGCAGGTCGACGCTGCACCACTGCGGCGCGGCGGTCAGGACCCGGGTGGGCCAGGTGCGGTCAGGCAGCTCGACCGGCGGGAAGGGTGCGTAACGGTGGTAGGGCATGCTCACGACAGGCTCCTCATCGAGGCGGATGCGGCCAGCGCCAGTCCCCGCGACGGGTCGCCGGCCTGGCTAGACCCCGTCGCGGCCGCTAAGCAGCAGGCACGTCACGCAGCCCAGCCTACGCCGCACCTCGCGCCCGGCCGCAGCGCGTCAGGCCGGCAGTGCGGCTGACAGCACCGTGCGGCCTGCCGGGTCGGTCACGAGGAACTGACGGGCGTCGGGACGCAGCAGCGCCGCCTGCATGTTGCAGGTCAGCGGCTTGTCACCCGTCCCGAGGAACTCCCCGGCGGGCAGCCGTCGACCGTCGACCGCGACGAACCAGGCCTGGTAAGTCGTACCTC
>JANPHZ010000307.1:0-5445 GCA_031424715.1 Frankiaceae bacterium | reverse complement strand
CGCGACACCGCGACCGACCTGTCCATCGGCAACCCCGCCATGTCGCCGGTCGAGTTCGCCGATGCGGTGGAGCCGGACGCCGAGCACCGCGAGCTCGCCTGGTTGGCGACCCGTGCGCTGTGGGGCGATCTGGCCCGCGACCTGCAGCCGGGCGACGTCGAGGCCGCCGAGACCCTCTCGCGATCTGTGGCCCGGCGACTGCGCACCGCGCAGCCAGGCTTCAGCCGGCTTGCCGCCACGGCATCGCGCGCGTCCCTCCGGACGCCGTGGACGCGTGAGCTGCCCACCCTGTGGCCGGCCGTCGACCGACCACGTCGGCGATGGCTGCCGGTCGCGCTTGCGACGGTGGTCCTGCTGGCCGCCGGCATCACGTTCGCCGGGCTGCGCGGCGGTGACGACGCGCGACCCAGCGGTCCCGCCCTGCCTGCGCGGGTCGCCCCCCCGACCCTCGGAGACCTGCGCTTCGTCCCCGAGCTCACGGCGCAGAAGGCCTACGCCGCCGCCGGCGAGACCTCCCTGGCCGCCGACGGCCGGGTCTTCAGCCTGCGCCAGGGCAACGTCGTCCAGGGCTCGCTGCAGGTGGCCGGCTTCAAGCCCGAGGTCGACGTGCGCTCCAACCGCACCCGCCAACAGGTCCTCGCCGGCCTCGGCAGCGGGCGGTTCGTGCCGACCCGCATCGGCGAGGAGCGGGTCTTCCGCGTCCAGCTCGCCGAGCAGACCCTGCTGCTGGCCTTTGCCCGCGACGGGCGGTCCTTCACGCTGATGGTCACCCGGGCGGCCTTTCGCAACCCCGAGCGGGTCTTCGGCGCACTGCTTGCCTACTCGCGTGGTGAGTCCGCACCGGCACTGATCGGCCCCGGTGATGTACCCGTCCCCGATCCCCGCAGAGGGAGCGACCCATGACCCGCCGGACCGCCCTGACCGCAGGAGCGCTGCTCCTGCTCACCGCTTGCGGATCGCCCAACGCGGCGGTCGACGTCGGCTTCAAAGAGGTGCCAAGCAACGTCCTGCTCGGCGCGCCCGCCAACCCGACCCCGATGACGAGGGCCACCCCCCTGCCCGGACCCGTGCTGGCCCCGCCGCCGAGCGTCATCAGCCTGCCGCCCGCGCCGTTTGCCCCGCTTGCTCCCGGCGGACCGCTGCCACCCGCGCCGCCGGTCCCCTCCGGTCCGGCCTGCCCGGTCGCCGACCCGCTCGCCGCCCCCAGGGTCGAGGCTCCCACGACCATCGCCCGACCGCCTGCGGGCGCGGCCTACCTCTTCGACAACGTCGGGACGTTCTCGGTCAGCGGCGCCGATGCACGCAGCGGCACCTTCCCCACCCGCTCGGTGCGTCTCTTCGGCAACGTCCAGGGCAACGCCGGTTCCTTCCAGTACGACGTCGCGGAGCGGATCGGCGACGTCACGACGACCACGACCTACTCCGTCGTCAGCCAGACGTCGCTGCCCGGTCAGGAAGCCGGCGTGTTCCTGACCCGCACCACCTACGCGCGTGCCGACGGCAGCACCGCGTCGTTCTCCCCCGTCCCGCAGCTCAAGCTGGCGGCGCTGCCGCTGCTGCGCGGCGCCAGCACCAACCAGCGGGGCGTGGACCCCAACACCGGAACCGTCATGTCGTTCACCTCCACGGTCGAGGGCAAGGCGCGCGTCTTTGCCTGCGGAGAGCCGCTGGACACGTGGACCATCCACCTCACCGAGGGCCGTCTGCTCAGCGCCGACCAAGACCTCGACTTCGACGCGACCTACCAGCTCGCCACCCACTTCGGCGGGATCGTGATCGCCGACGCCGTGGCCTACCAGGGCGACGACGGCGCCTCGGGCGTGCAGCGCAGCAACCGGGCCACCATCTCCGTCGTACCGAGGTCGCCGTGAGGAAGGCTGTCCTGCTCGCGGTCACCGGCACGCTGCTCGCCGGGTGCACCAGCAGCGGTGACGTCGCCCTGCGACCGGCGCCGCAGGACGCTGAACCCGGTGGAGTGCTGCGCGTCGGCACGACCCGCCCCGGGTCGGTCGATCCTGGCAACGACTACGAACCGGTCGGCGACCTCGTCCTGTCTGCGATGTGCGACCCGCTCATCTCGGTCGACCCGCGCACCGGCGAGCTCAGTCCGGGCCTGCTCACCTCCTGGGTCGTGAGCAACGAGGGACAGCGACTGGTGCTTCGACTGCGCAAGGACGCCCGGTTCTCCAACGGCGCACCTGTGACGGCGGACGACGTTGCCTACTCGCTGTCGCGCGTCGCCTCTGCAGACTTCGCGAGCGCGGCCGCACCGGCGCTGTCAGCCATCGTCGGCTACTCCAAGGTGCACGGCGACGAGCGGACCGACAGCGACACCGAACGGCGCAAGCTCAGCGGGGTCACGGTGCTCGATGAGCAGAGCATCGACATCGCCCTCGTGGAGCCGCGCGCCGATTTCCTGCGGGTGCTCACCTCCCGCCTGACCAGCCCCGTCCCGCGCGACCTCGCGACGCGCGACCCCCTTGGCTTCTCCCGGCAACCCGTCTGCAGCGGGCCCTATGCACTCAGCGCGCCCTACCGCCCCGGCGACCCCGGCCTGACCCTGCAGCGGGTCCCCGGTTACCGCGGCAGCGGCACCGCACTGACCCGTGGCGGCGCCGGCTATGCCGACTCGATCGCCTTCCGCTTCTACCCCGACGCCGCAGCGGCAGCGGCAGCGCAACGTGCCGGGCAGGTCGACGTTGCTCCGGCCCAGCCCACCGACCGGACCGGCGTCCAGTCGGTCCCGGGACCGCTGGTGGACTACGTCGGGTTCCCCACCGCGACCAGTCCGCTGTTCGACAAGCCCGTCGTGCGGCGCGCCCTAGCCCTGGCGCTCGACCGAGAAGCCCTGGCCCGCACGGTCTTTCCCGGGACCCGGGTCGCGGCCACCGGTTTCCTACCTCCGACGACGCGGCCGGTCTACCGCTCTGGCGGGTGCGCGGACCTGCCGCCCCGCGGCGATGTCCCGACCGCCCAGAAGTTGCTGGCCGCAGAAGGCGTCGACCTGAGCGGCACCCGGGTGACCTACACGGTCAATGACGACGGGCGCAACGTCGCCCTCGCCCGCGCCGTAGGGGCCCAGTGGCGCACCGCCTTCGGGCTGCTGACCACCGTGCGCGCCGTCGACTTCGACGCCTACGTGAAGGCCGGCACCGCCGCCCAGGGCTTCTCTGGCCCGTTCCGGTTCAGCTGGTCGACCCCGGTGCCCGACCCGGACGGGATGCTCTATCCGCTGTTCAGCACCGAACGCATCGGCCGCGACAACTTCTCGCGGTTCAGCGACCCCGAGCTGGACCGGCTGCTTAGCCGCCAGGCCCGTCGCGCCGAGACCGAGGACGACCGCGCGCTGGACTACCGGGCGGTCGAGCAGCGACTCTGCACGCAGCTGCCGATGGTCCCGCTGACGGTCAGCCTGGCCCGCTGGCTCGTCGCCCCGGCCGTCGGGACCGCCGCACCCGGACACCTCGATCCCGCCACCGGGCTGCCACTGCTGCGCGAGCTCCACCTGCGCGACTGACCGTCCTGACCCCGCCCGGGCGCGCGACCTGCCAGACTGAGGGCACTTCCCGACGTACGACGAAGGCAGGCAGCGCACATGGACCAGGTCGACGCTCCGGAGACCGTGAGCCCCGAGCTGCAGGAAGCCGTCGACGCCGCCCTCGCCAAGGTCGAGGCGATGGTCGCCGCGGACGACGAGCTCGTCCACGGCGATGTGGTGGAGCAGGTCGCTCTCGAGAGCCCCCTCGACGTCGCGGTGCAGATGTGCGAACAGGCGATGGGCTTCGTCCCCGACACGGTCCGCCAGCGCATCTTCGAAGACCAGCACGCCGACACGATCGCGGCCGGAGCGGCTCTCAACGCCGAGCGCCAGGCCGCCGCCGACAAGGCCGCGCAGCGATCGGCTCGGGCCGCCGCGACGCGAGCCAAGACCCTCGCCGCCGAAGCCGCCACCGCGTCGGCCAACATCCGCTCGGCGACCTGCCCCAACTGCTTCCAGGTGCGCTCGCCGTCAGGTGTCTGCGGCTGCGACTGACCGGCGCGCCCGTGACCCGGTTCAGGGCCGAACGAAGGCCTTGATGGTCGCGCACTCCTGGCCGACCGACGGGCCGCTCGGCGTGATCGTGTAGTCGCCGACAGCGGCCGGCATGATGAAGGTCTCGGCGTAGTGCACGTCGTACGCCGCAAAGGCTCCGGTCGGTGACGCGACGGTCACCTGCGCGCCCTCGACGAGGTTGAGCACGTTGACGCTGCCGTCGGTGCTGTGCGGCACGGTGGCCGTGAACCAGTGCCGGTGGGTCTCGATCGGCTCGGCCTCGTGCAGCCCGGTGCGCTCGGCCCGCCAGCCCTCACCCGAACCCAGCGGGGTCACGGCGTTGGCCAGCTCGCGGTGGACGAACGCGGTGTCGCGGTCCCAGCGGATCGACTGGCGTCCGCGGTCGATGTTGATCGGCCGGGGGCGACCGTCGAGCCCGAGCCGGCCCCAGTCCCAGAGCTTGAAGGTGAAGATGAACGGCGTCGCGCTGATCTCCAGCACCATCGAGCCGGCCCCCGAGCAGTGCACCGTCCCGGCCGGGATGAGGAAGTGGTCGTGCTTGCGGGCCGGCAGCACGTTGACGTGCTGCTCCGCCGGGAAGGCGGGACCGCCCTCCTGCGCCGCGCGCAGGTCGGCCAGCATCCGCTCCGGGTCGACTCCGGTCTTGAGCCCGAGGTAGACGTGGGCGTCCGGCTCGGCGTCGAGCAGGTAGTAGGACTCGTCCTGGGTGTAAGCCCAACCGAACTCCGCGCGGATGTGCTCGGTGAGCGGGTGCACCTGCAGGGACAGGTTGCCGCCCCCCATCGTGTCGAGGAAGTCGAACCTGATGGGGAACTCGTCGCCGTAGCGGTCCTGCACCCGCTTGCCGAGCAGCTCGGCGGGGCGGTAGAGCACCAGGTCGAGTGAGGGCAGTTCCAGGACGTGCTCGCCGAAGCCCAGCAGCAGGCTGTTCTCCTCCGGCACGCAGTCGAAGCACCAGCCGTAGTTGGGTGGCCCGTCCGGCAGGTCGCAGACCTCCCGCATCCACTGCCCACCCCACGGCGCCGGGTCGAACAGCGGGACGACGCGCAGCGGCTGGGTCACGGCCTGGTCCAGCCCCCGGCGGACGGCCGCGCCGTCGATGAGCAGCGGCTCGGCGGACGTGGTGTCCAGGAACAGGTCCACGCGCTCGAGCAGCTCTGCCTTCCGCCGGTCCGCGACCCGCCAGTCGAGGAAGAAGGCGCGCTTGTAGAGCAGTGCCGCCCGCTCCCCGGCGTTGTCGGTCCCGAGGCTGCCGATCTCGCCCGAGCGCTGGCGGGCCTGGATCTCCCAGCGGGCCAGGTCGGCGTAGACCAGGACGTCGTACGCCGCCACCAGGCTGGCCCCGGTGCCGTGCAGCACCACCCGCCCCGGTGCCTCGGCGATGCGGCGGC
>JANPHZ010000306.1:0-13578 GCA_031424715.1 Frankiaceae bacterium | reverse complement strand
CCGGCCCTGGTCCGGCGGGCCTGCGGGCAGCCGGCTTGCGGGCGGCGGGCTTGCGGGCGGCGGGCTTGCGGGCCGAGGACTTCCCTACCGGGGGCTTGCGGGCAGCCGGGCGGGGCGCGCTCGAGCTGCGCGCGCGAGTGGGCGCGGTACTGGCCATGATGGGACGGTACCGGTCCGACCTCATCCGTCACACCTGTCACACCCCGACACGCCGAGGCCGGCGCGCCCCTGCCCACGCCCCAGCTATCCCCCACCGCCACCACCACCGCACCACCCCGGGCGATCTTGTGAGTGGCGGAATCAGACCTCGACGACGACCGGGATGATCATGGGCCGGCGGCGGTAGGTGTCGCTGACCCACTTGCCCAGCACCCGGCGTACGCCCTGGGCCAGCTGGTGGGGGTCGGCCACGCCCTCCGCGGCCGCGCGGTCCAGCTCGGCCTCGATGAGCGCCAGCGCCGGGTCGAAGGCGGCCGGGTCGTCGGTGAAGCCGCGCGCGGCGATCTGCGGGCCACCGGTGATCTTGCCCGTCACGCTGTCGACCGCCACGGTCACGCTGATGAAGCCCTCGTCGCCGAGGATCCGCCGGTCCTTGAGGGTGCTCTCGCCGACGTCGCCGATCTCGGCCCCGTCGACGTAGACGTAGCCGCACGGCACCGCCCCCACGATCGAGGCCTTGCCCTCCACGAGGTCGACGACGACACCGTCCTCGGCGAGGACGATCCGCTCCGCGGGTACGCCGGACAGGCGGGCCAGATCGGCGTGCGCGCGCAGGTGACGCCACTCGCCGTGGATCGGCATGACGTTGGACGGCTTGGTGGCGTTGAGGAGGTAGAGCAGCTCGCCCGCTGGCGCGTGCCCGGACACGTGCACCTTGGCCACGCCCTTGTGCACGACGCGGGCACCCCAGCGCGACAGTCCGTTGATGACGCGGTAGACGGCGTTCTCGTTGCCGGGGATGAGCGACGACGCGAGGACGACGGTGTCCTCGGCCTCGATCCGGATCTGGTGGTGGGAGCGGTTGGCCATCCGTGACAGCGCCGAGAGGGGCTCGCCCTGCGACCCGGTGGAGACCAGGACGACGCGGTTCTCGGGCAGCTTCTCGACGTCCTTCATGTCGACGATCAGCCCGGGTGGGATGCGCAGGATCCCGAGGTCGGAGGCGACCCCCATGTTGCGCACCATCGAGCGGCCGACGAAAGCGACGTGGCGGCCGTGGATCTCGGCCGCGTCGAGCACCTGCTGCACCCGGTGCACGTGCGAGGCGAAGCAGGCCACGATGACGCGGCGCGTCGCCGTGCGCATGACCTCCGCGATGACCGGGCCGATCTCCCGCTCGCTGGTGACGAACCCCGGAACCTCGGCATTGGTGGAGTCCGACAGCAGCAGGTCGATGCCCTCGCGACCCAGTCGGGCGAAGCCACCCAGGTCGGTGAGGCGGCCGTCCAGCGGCAGCTGGTCCATCTTGAAGTCGCCGGTGTGCAGGACGATCCCGGCCTGGGTGCGGATCGCCACCGCCAGCGCGTCCGGAATCGAGTGGTTCACGGCGAAGAACTCGCAGCCGAACGGTCCGAGCTGGTGCGTCTGCTCCTCGGCCACTTCGACCAGGACGGGCGTGATGCGGTGCTCGCGCAGCTTGGCGGCGAGCAGCGCAAGGGTGAAGCGGCTGCCGACGATCGGGATGTCCCGGCGCTCGCGCAGCAGGTAGGGCACGGCGCCGAGGTGGTCCTCGTGCCCGTGCGTCAGCACCACGGCCTCGATGTCGTCGAGGCGGTCGCGGATGTAGGAGAAGTCCGGCAGGATCAGATCGATCCCAGGCTGGTCCTCCTCGGGGAACAGCACGCCGCAGTCGACGACGAGCAGCCGTCCGTCGATCTCGAAGACCGTCATGTTGCGGCCGATCTCGGCGAGCCCGCCCAGCGCGACGACGCGCAGACCGCCAGCCACGAGCGCCGGCGGGGCAGTCAGACCCGGGTGGGGGTGGCTCACAGGACGCCTCCAGAGCGCAGATCGGCTCGCAGGACCTCGAGCTGGTCAGGCGTCGCGTCGACCAAGGGCAGGCGAACCGGCCCGACCGGGAAGTCCAGCAGCGCGAGGGCGGCCTTCACCATGATCGCGCCCTGGGTCCGGGTCATCACGCCGATCGTCACGGGAACGGTGCCGACGGTGATCTCGCGGGCTTTCACCAGGTCGCCCGCGGCCACGGCCTCGGCGATCGCCAGGTGACGGTCAGCGATCAGGTGGCCGGTCACGCTCACGACCCCGGCGGCGCCGATCGCGAGCAGCGGCAGGTTGAGCGCGTCGTCGCCGGAGTAGTAGGCCAGGCCCGACTCGGCCAGCACCCGCTGCGCGGCGAACAGGTCAGCCTTCGCGTCCTTGTTGGCGACGATGCGCGGGTGCTCGGCCAGGCGCAGCAGCGTGTCGTGCTCGATCGCGACACCGGTGCGGACCGGGATGTCGTAGAGCATCACGGGTAGTCCGGTGCTGTCGGCGACCGCGGTGAAGTGGGCGAGCAGCCCGGCCTGCGGGGGACGGTTGTAGTAGGGCGACACCACCAGCAGCCCGTGAGCGCCGGCCTTCTCGGCGGCGCGCGCGCTGGCGATGGTGTGGGCGGTGTCGTAGCTGCCGACCCCGGCGACCACGCTCGCGCGGTCACCGACGGCCTCGACGACCGCGCGCAAAAGGGCGTCCTTCTCCGCATCGCTCGTCGTGGGCGACTCCCCCGTCGTACCGCTCACGACCAGACCGTCGTTGCCCAGGTCGACCAGGCGTACGGCGAGGGCCGCGGCCCGATCGAGGTCGAGCGCCCCGGCTGCGGTGAAGGGTGTGACCATCGCGGTCAGCACGCGTCCGAACGGAGCCTCCATGGCCCGCAGGCTACCCGTCAGCCCTGCTCAGCAGCGCTGTGATGTCCGCCGCGGCGAGGGGCTTGTGCAGCAGGAAGCCCTGAGCCAGCCGGATGTTCTGCTCGGTCAACCAGCGGCGCTGCGACTCCTGCTCGACGCCCTCGGCGATGCAGCCCAGGCCGAGGTCGTCGGTCAGGGAGCGCAAGGCCCGCACGATCGCCTCGTCCCGCGGTGAGCTGCCCAACCCCGCGACAAAGGCGCGGTCGATCTTCAGCGTCGTGAACGGGACTTGGCGTAGGTGCACCAGCGAGGACGAGCCCGTGCCGAAGTCGTCAAGAGCCAGGCGGATGCCGGCGTGCGCGAACCCGAGCAGCGCCTCGTGGATCTCGCCCTCGGGGTCGAACAGCACGCTCTCGAGCACCTCGATGGTCAGCGCACCCGGCGGCAAGGCGCACTGGTCGAGCAGCTCCCGCGTCATGCTGAGCCGCTCCGGGTGCAGCAGCTCCTGCTCGGAGACGTTGACGAACAGCTCCAGCCCGGCGTGACCCGGCAGGGCTCGCCAGGCCACGAGCTGCTCCAGCGCTTGGGCCAGCACCTGGCGACCGAGCTCGACGATGAGCCCGCTCTGGTCCGCCGCGTCCAAGAACTCCCCCGGGGCCAGCAGCCCCCGCTGCGGGTGGTCCCAGCGCACGAGCGCCTCCAGCCCGGGGATCCGCCCGGTCGCGAGCTCCACCTGCGGCTGGTAGTGCACGACGAGCTGGCCCTGCTCCAGGGCGACCCGCAGCTCGTTCTCCAGTCCCAGTCGTCGTACGGCGTGGGCGCCGAGCTCCTCGGTCCACACCACTGCCCGCGCCCGACCGCGCTCCTTGGCGCGGTACATCGACACATCGGCGTCGCGCAGCAGGTCCTCGGGGGTCTGCGCGCCGACATCGGGGTCAGAGATCACGATGCCCACGCTCGCGCTGATCACCAGCTCATGGCCACCGACGAGCACGGGCACCGCCAGCACCCGCTGCACCCGGTCGGCCAGCAGGACGGCTGCCTGCTCGTCGAGCCCGGGTGCGGCCAGGACGAACTCGTCGCCCCCGAGCCGGCTGACCAGATCGCCGTCGCGGACGGTGCCCGACAGCCGGCCGGCGACGGCTCGCAGCAGGTGGTCGCCGGCGCCGTGACCGAGCGAGTCGTTGACGACCTTGAAGCGGTCGAGGTCGAGGAAGAGCAGCGCGACGGTTCGACGGTCGACCAGCATCTCTTTGAGGTACTGCGTCAGGGCGGCCCGATTGGGCAGCCCGGTGAGCCCGTCGCTGAGCGCCATCCGGGACAGCCGGTTCTCCTGCTCGAGGCGGGCGCTGATGTCGCGAGTCGCCGACTGGATCTCGCTGACGCTGCCGTCCGAGTCGATGACCGGCCGGGCCGCCGTCTCGACCCACAGCCACCGTCCGTCGGTGTGCTGGAGCCGGTAGCGCATGACGTAGGCCTGTCCGGTCTCGACCAGGCGGGCGTGCGACGTGGCGACGTGCCCGATGTCGTCCGGGTGCACCGGGGAGGCGTGGGTCCAGTCGCCGAGCAGGGTCTCCGGCGGACGGCCGAGCAGCTCGAAGGATGCCGGAGAGGCGTAGGTGCAGGTCCCATCAGCGGAGTGCCGGGCGATGAGGTCGCTGGCGTTCTCGGCCAGGAGCCGGAAGTAGGCCTCCGACTCGGCCAGTGCCGCCCGTCCCTCGCGCTGTCGGGTGACGTCGCGGTAGGTCGCCACGGCGGCGTAGGGCGCGGCCTGCCCCGCGAGGTAGAGCGGCCGTGCACTGACGGCGAGCCAACGACTCGTGCCCGCGACCCGCATCTCGAAGAGCTCGGCGTCCACAGTCTCGCCCTGATCCAGGGCGCGGCGATAGGGCCGCTGCTCCAGGGTGATAACGGTGCCGTCCTCTCGCAGCGCCTGCGCCCCAGCGTGCGCCAGCGCATCGGCGTGTCCGATGCCCACTGGGTCGTAGCCGAGCAGGTGGCGGGCCACCTCGTTGGCGAAGACGAGCCCTGCTTCGGCGGTCCAGATTCCGACACCGCAGTCGAGGGACTCCAGGGCAGCGACGAGCAGCTCGTCCGCTACGTCCTGCCCGTCCGACATGGCCCCATGATTGCCCAGTTCGCCGTGGGCCGGG
The DNA here is from genome assembly GCA_031424715.1 of Frankiaceae bacterium. Lineage (GTDB taxonomy): Bacteria > Actinomycetota > Actinomycetes > Mycobacteriales > SCTD01 > RYN-124. The sequence continues at coordinate 8,579 of JANPHZ010000306.1, read as the reverse complement.
TCAGGCGTCGTAATCGACGACAAGCGATTCGTCCCTGGGCCTGCTCTGGCAGGTCAAGCGGTAGCCCGCGGCGAGCTCCCACGGCTCGAGCGAGTGGTTGGCCGCCATGTCCACCACCCCGGTGACCTTGGCGCGGCAGGTGGCGCAGACCCCCGCGGTGCAGGACCACGGCAGCTCGAGTCCGGCTCGGCGGCCGGCATCGAGCACGGTCTCTCCCGGAGCCACCTCGATGTCGCTGGCCCGCCCGTGCAGCACCACCTTGGCCCGGATTGCTCCTGCGGTCGGGTCCACCACGACGGGTGGGGGCGGCGCAGGTGTTCCGAACAGCTCGACATGCACGCGATGGGCGTCGACACCGGCCTCCAGCAGCGCCCCCCGCACCGCCACGCTCATCTCCTGCGGCCCGCAGACGAAGACCTCGTCGACGTCCTCAGGCGAGAGCACCGACGTCATCAGCGCGCGGACCTTTGCGGCGTCGATCCGCCCGCTGTGCAAGGGGATCTCAGTGCCCTCGCGCGACAGCACGTGCACGACCCGCAGCCGCCCGAGGTAGCAATCCTTGAGGTCGGCGAGGGCATCGCGGAAGATGATCGACGAGACGGTCCGGTTGCCGTAGACCAGCGTCACGCGAGCGGTCGGCTCGCTCGCGAGGACGTGCCGCACGATGCCCAGCACGGGGGTGATGCCGCTCCCAGCGGCGATGCCGACGACGTGCCGGTGCGGCCGCGGATCCGGCGCCGGAGTGAACCGACCCTCCGGCCCCATCACCTCGACGACATCGCCCACCGCCACCGTCGAGGCGACGTACGACGAAAAGCTGCCACCCGGCACCTGCTTGACCGCGACGCGCAGCTCGCCGTCGCCGGGAGCGGTGCAGATGCTGTAGGAGCGGCGTACCTCGACGCCGTCGAGCATGGCGCGCAACGTGAGGTACTGCCCCGGCAGGAAGGCCATCCCCTCGGAGGGCTCGAACGCGAGTGACAGGCAGTCGTCGGTCTCCCGGCGCACGTCAACGACCCGCAGGGACTGGAAGTCCACTAGTGGGCCTTGACGTAGTCGAAGGGCTCACGACAGGCCAGGCACCGCCACAGCGCCTTGCACGCCGTCGAGCCGAAGGCCGCCAGCTCCTCGAGCTCGGCGGCCCCGCAGTGCGGACAGACCGACGGGCGGCCCTCGACCAGCAGCGGGAGCAGCCGCGCACCCGGTGGGGCCACCCCGGCGCCAGCGAGCTTCTCGCGGCCCTCCGCGGTGATCCAGTCCGTCGTCCAGGGCGGGGCCAGCACGGAGAGCACCTCCACGTCGGCGAAGACCGCCTCCAGCGCGGCGCGCACATCAGCCTCGATCACCTCGAGCGCGGGGCAGCCGCTGTAGGTCGGGGTCAGCGTCACCACCACCCGATCACCGCTCACCTCGACGGACCTGGCGATGCCGAGGTCGACCACCGACACCATCGGCATCTCGGGATCGGCGACGTCGGCCAGCACCGCCCAGGCCTGCTCGGCGGTCACCACGACGCCCCCGGGTGGGCCCGGTGCACGACCTGCATCTCGGCCAACAGATAGGTCAGGTGTTCGCTGTGCCGCCCCTGCCGGCCACCCCGCTGCCACCACGGGTCCTCGGGCGCCTGCAGCGTCGCCTCGGTGAAGGTCTCCAGGACCGTACGGCGAAAGGCCGGCTCGAGCGACGACGGCAGTGGCGCCAGACCCGACTGCGCGGCGCGGGTGTCGACGTCGTCGTCGAGGAAGACCTCACCGGCGTAGGGCCATAGGTCGGCCACCGCCGTCTGCATCCGCGCGTGCGACTCGGGGGTGCCGTCACCGAGGCGGACGACCCAGCCGCTGGAGTGGCGCAGGTGGTAGGCCACCTCTTTCGCCGCCTTGCCGGCGATGCCCGCGACCTGCGCGTCGGTCGATGCGGTGAGGCCCTGCCACAGCGGGACCGACCACGCGTCGAACAGGAACTGGCGAACGATGGTGTGGGCGAAGTCGCCATTGGGCTGCTCGACCAACAGCGCGTTGCGGAAGTCGGGCGCCTCGCGCAGGTAGGCCAGATCGTCCTCGGTCCGACCGGCGCCCTCGAGCTCGCCGGCGCGCGTGAGCATCGCGCGGGCGTGGCCGAGGACGTCCAAAGCGACGTTGGCCAGCGCGATGTCCTCTTCCAGCGCGGGCGCGTGCCCGCACCAGGCGGTGAGCCGCTGAGCGAGGACCAGGCAGGAGTCCCCGATCCGCAGCAGCGCCTCGACCGCGTCGTCCGTCGTTGCGGCTCGCATCAGATCCCGTGTACGCCGTCAGGGACGACGTAGTGGGTGGGGTGGCGGAACTCCTCGTCCAGGCCGAAGAAGGCCGAAGAGTCCTGCGGGTCGCTGGCGGTGATGGCGCTAGCAGGGACGACCCACAGCGACGCACCCTCGCCCCGGCGGGTATAGACGTCGCGCGCGTTCTCCAGCGCCATCTCGGCATCGACGGCGTGCAAGCTCCCGACGTGCTGGTGGGACAGGCCCGCGCGCGAGCGGACGAACACCTCCCACAGCGGCCAGGCCTGCCTTGGCGGCGCGTCAGGCGACAGCGGCACGGCTGCGCTTCTTCTCGGCGTGGGCGATCGCGGCCTCGCGCACCCACGCGCCGTCGTCGTGTGCGGCACGGCGGGCGGCGATCCGCTCGGCGTTGCAGGGGCCATCGCCGGACAGCACCCGCTTGAACTCCGCCCAGTCCGGTTCACCGAACTGCCAGTGCTCGCCGTCGTACGCCAGGTCGGGGTCGGGGATCGTGAGGCCGAGGAAGTGGGCCTGGGGCACGGTCATGTCGACGAACTTGGTGCGCAGCTCGTCGTTGGTGAACCGCTTGATCTTCCAGCGCATCGAGCGGTCGTTGTGCGTCGACTCGGCATCCGGCGGGCCGAACATCATCAGGGCAGGCCACCACCAGCGGTCCAGGGCGTCTTGCGCCATCGCCTTCTGCGCGGGCGTGCCCTGGGCCAGGACGGTCATGACCTCGAAGCCCTGCCGCTGGTGGAAGGACTCCTCGCGGCAGATGCGCACCATCGCGCGGGCGTAGGGGCCGTAGGAGCAGCGGCACAGCGGCACCTGGTTCATGATGGCGGCGCCGTCGACGAGCCAGCCGATCGCGCCGACGTCGGCCCAGGTCAGCGTCGGGTAGTTGAAGATGCTGGAGTACTTCGCCTTGCCGGCCAGCAGTAGGTCGACCAGCTCCTCGCGGGTGACACCGAGGGTCTCGGCAGCGCTGTAGAGGTAGAGCCCGTGGCCGGCCTCGTCCTGCACCTTGGCCAGCAGGATCCCCTTGCGGCGCAAGCTCGGCGCGCGGCTGAGCCAGTTGCCCTCGGGCAGCATGCCGACGATCTCCGAGTGCGCGTGCTGCGCGATCTGCCGGGTGAGCAACGTGCGGTAGGCATCGGGCATCCAGTCGGTCGGCTCGACCTTGGCCTCGGCCGCGACCTTGGCCTCGAAGGCCTCGCTCAGCCGTGACAGGTCGTCGTCGCCGAGGGGTTCGGCCTGATCCAGTCCTTGCGTGTACATCCCGTGATTATGCGCCCGTCGACCGGCTTTCGGCGTGCGGAGCGATGAGGACATCCCTACTCTTTGTGGATGAGACGGACCTTGACCTGGTCGGTGCTGGTTGTCCTCGGGCTCGGCCTGCTGTCGTCGGCGAGCGCCGCCGAGCGCACCGTCGTCGTGGACAGCTTCTTCTTCGAGGACTCCTCGACGGGGGACGGCCGGGTCGTGGTCGACCAGGGCGACACCATCGCGTTCCGCTTTGCGGGCAACAACGAGCACTCCGCCACCGTCACGGGCCTGTTCGACTCCGGTGTGAAGAGCGGCGGGCAGACGTTCGTCACCGACGCCCTGATGCGCGCGGGGACCTACTCGCTCTTCTGCACCGAGCACGGCGCCCAGACGCACGGAACCACGCTGGTCGTCCGCGGACCGGCCGGCCAGAGCCCGTCGGCCACCCCTCGCCCGTCGAGCGCCAAGCCCACGCCCGCGCGCACGGTCGCGCCCCCTCGCAAGGCCGTGAGCAGCCCGCCCCCGGTGACCGCCGCGCCCAAGACGACGGCGCCGGCCCCCCAGGCCAGCGTCGCTGCGGCGCCGACGCGCCCCTCCATCCGGTCCAGCGCACCTGCTCCGATCCGCTCGACGCCTGCTGCGACCGCGACGGCAGCACCCCTCACGGCTGTCGAGCCCGCCGACGGCGGTCGCGACTGGCTCCTCCCGCTCCTGGTGCTGGCACCCCTGGTCGTCGCGGGTGCTGCTATCGCCACCCGCCGACGCGACCCGCGTCTGCGAGGGCGCTGAGTCAGCCCTCGCCGACGAGCGGGCTGGACGCCACCTCGGTGCCGTCCCCCAGCGGGCTGATCTCGAAGTCGGCAAAGGCGTTGGGGGCGACCCGCTTGAGCTCGCGCAGCATGGCGATGGCCAGCTCGCGGATCTCCACGTCGGCGTGCTCACTGGCCCGCATCGCGACGAAGTGGCGCATCGCGCGGTAGTTGCCGGTGACGACGATGCGGGTCTCGGTGGCGTTGGGGAGGACGGCGCGGGCGGCCTGGCGAGCCTGCTTGCGGCGGGCCGTGACGTTCTCGACGTCGGCGAACTTCTTCTCCAGGCCCTCGAGCAGCTTGGTGTAGGCCGCGAGCGCCTGCTCGCTCGCCTCGAGGAACTGCGCGTGCAGCTCGGGGTCCTCGGCGATGACGTCGGGCTCGACCATCGCGGCGTCGCGCTCGGGGACGTAGCGCTGGGAGAGCTGGCTGTAGGAGAAGTGCCGGTGCCGGATCAGCTCGTGCGTCAGCGACCGGGAGATGCCCGACAGGTAGAACGTCACCGACCCGTGCTCGAGCACGGACAGGTGGCCGACCTCGAGGATGTGCCGCAGGTAGCCCTCGTTGGTCGCGGTCGCCGGGTTGGGCTTGCTCCAGCTCTGATAGCAGGCCCGGCCCGCGAACTCGGCCAGCGCCTGCCCGCCGTCGACGTCGGTCTCCCACGGCACGTCGGCCGGCGGCTCGAAGTGCGTGTAGCCGATGACCTGGACCTTGAGCGGCGCGAGCGCGACCACGTGAACTCCGTACGGCGGAAGAGGCCCTCTGCGGCGGGGGAAGCCGGGCCTGCGGAAAGCGTAGCGAGCAGTCGTCCCCGCGGCGCTGCTTGACACGCGGGCGGTTCTGCCACCATGGTGACGTCATGACGACGTCATCATGGTGGCAACGATGGACCTGACCCCGCACCTGGACGCCCTCCGGGCCGACCTGACCGCTGCGGCGGCCGTCGGCGGACCGGACGCCGCGCGGGCCGCGGAGCTGCTGGCCGGCGCGGTCGAGCCGGCGCTCCGGCTCCTGCTCGTCGACCTGCTCACTGACGCGGCCGCCGAGCTCGCCCCCCAATTGGGCGGCACCCCGGTCGAGGTCCGGATGCGCGGTCGCGACCCCGAGCTGGTCGTCGCGGCCCCGGCCGCCCCGGCGCCGGAGCCGCCCCTCGAGGACGAGGGCACCGCCCGGCTCACCCTGCGGCTTCCCGAGGGCCTCAAGTCCCGCGCCGAGACCGCTGCCTCTGCCGAGGGCGTGTCGGTCAACGCCTGGCTGGTCAAGGCCGTCACCCGCGCCCTCGACCCGGCCGGCCCCCGGCACCCCTGGCCGGCCGGCCCCGGCCCGCGCCGCCTGACCGGCTACGGCCGGGCCTGACCTCCTCTCCCACCCCTCGAGCCCTGGAGCAACCGCATGACGACGTACGACGTAACCGGCCAGCTCACCGCGAAGGTTCGCCTCGGTCGCGGGCAGGTAGAGGTGGCCGCCGGGCCGGACGCCCAGGCGTCAGCCACCGTCACGGCCGTCGACCCCTCGGACGCTCTGGCGGTCGCTGCGGCAGGCGCGGCCCGCGTTGAGCTGTCGGGCGACGAGCTGTCCGTGGAGGTGCCGAGCCGTTCCCAGGAGCGGCTGTCCCCCGCGGTGCGCATCGTCATCGTCGTGCCGATCGGCACGCACCTGTCGGCAGCTGCCGGTGACGTCGACGTCTCCGCCGAGGTGGAGCTCGGCGACGTACGGCTCCGCCTGGGCAACGGCAGCGCCAGCCTGGGCGACTGCACCGGATCGGTCGACGTCAAGGCCGGCAACCTGACGCTGGCCGTCGGCGACACCGACTCGCTCTCGGTGGCGGCGGGCAATGCTGAGGTGCGAGCCGGCGCCGTCCGCGATGCCGCGCTGCGCGCCGGTGCCGGGTCGCTGACGCTGGCCGCGAGCACCGGTCGGGTGACGGCCAAAGGAGGGCAGGTCGACCTGACGGTCGCGAGCACCGGTGGTGGATCGGTCGACTACCGCGCCGCCACCGGCTCAGCCACGATCGGGGTCGCGGCGGGGACGGGGGTGCACCTCGACCTGGTGAGCGCTGTCGGCGATGTCAGCTGCAGCTTGCCGGTCGAGGCCGGCGCACCTGCCGAGGGAGCGGCCCTGTCCCTGAGCCTGCACACCGGCGCCGGCGACCTGCGGGTGCACCGGGCGGGAGAAGCGCCCCCTCCCCCCAGCGCGTCCTCGGCGCAAGGCTTCCCGGACATCGGCCGCCTGGTCGAGGAGGCGATGACGAAAGTGCAGTTCCAGCTGGACCGGGCCGGGCTGACCGGCGTGCGGATCGACGGCACCGGTGATCGCGCGCGGCCGGCTTGGGCCGACCGGATCGAACGGGCCGTCCGCAGCCGCGGGGGCACCACCCGCACCCGCTACGTCGGCCCGCTCTGGGGCACGGACGGGCCAGACGTCACCGAGAACCGCACCTGGATCGACGGGCACGAAGTGCCGGTGGACGAGGCGGTGTCCGAGCAGGATGTGCAGTCGCTGCGCGCGAACGGCTACGACAACGCGCTGCTCGCGCAGCTGCCCGTCGACGGCCCGTGGACGATCACCGACCTGCTCACCGTCTGCCGCGCGGGGCTGGAGGAGGTCGTGGAGCTGGTCGCGCAGCTGCCTCTGGACGGCCCGCTGTCCTCCGCCGGCCTTGCGGCGCTGATCGAGGACGGGCTCGAGGACATCGTGCACCGCGTCCGCGCGGCGCACCTGGACGGACCGGTCGACCCCGACGACCTGCTGCCCCGCTTCGGCCGCGAGTCGCTCTAGATCGAGAGGGCGCTGCTGGAGCGATCACTGCCGACGTACGAGCGTGCACCGGTGCGAGATCGCGCAGTGATCGTCACGAGCGAGCTGGACACCCCTGACCGCGCCCAGCGACGTCAGAACGACAGCACGTTGCCGGCGCGGGGGGCGCTGGCGCCGGAAAGCACCTCGAGCCAGACGTCGCGCAGCGCTTTCGGGCCCTGGCCCTCGACGACGTCGACCCAGCCCTCGACGGTCGGGGCGAACCGCCGCCAGGCCTGCCCGAACCGCTCCTCGACCCCACCGGGACCCCAGTCGGCGCGCCGCTTGACCATCTGATCCGGCGCGAAGAAAAACGCCGGCCGCGGCCCGGGCAGCGCGCCGGTGCTGGCCTGATCGGCGAAGTGCGTCGCGCCGACGACGGCGTCGTGCGTGAGGGCCTCGCCGAGGTGCTGGTGAACGGCCGCGCGGACCGGCGCGCTGCCGGCCATGTCGGCGTACAGCGTCGGCACGTCGGTGGGCAGCTGGCCGACCTCGTCGTAGGTCAGGACCTCGTCGTAGCAGCCGAGCGAGCGGGTGAACGCGACGTTGCCGGGCGAGGTCAGCCCCACCCGGCGTACGCCCTCGAGCAGGAAAGCGGTGCCGTAGGCGGTCTTGCTCGACGCCGAGGAGAGCACCGCCGTCTGCGCGCCGAAGAAGGCGTTGTCGGCCAGGAAGTCCGCGAGCAGGAAGGAGGTGAAGAACAGCGGACGGTAGAGCGCCTGGAGGTCCTCGCGGTCCTTCTCGTACGCCGGGTCGGTGTCCACGAGCTGATAGCCGTTGTACGGCGACGGAAGTGCCGCCCGGTGCGGACTCATGTCCCGGAAGCCGCCGTCGCCGACCGCGCCGGGCTGCACCAGCAGGTGGCTGGACGTCGGGTAGTAGCCGAAGATCCGCTGGCCCACCTCGACGCCGTCTGTGCGGGAGGCCACGACGTCAGCGAACCCCCACAGCGGCACCCGACCGAAGCCGTCACGGGCGGGGAAGAAGTCCCAGTAGTGCATGGCGTCGCCGAAGACCGCGTAGGTGACGTTGTTGGCCGTGAGGCCAACCCGATCGACCTTCAGCACCGCCTCCCCCGCTGCGGGCTCGGGCATGGCGACGTCGTCGAGCTCGGTCGCGGTCAGGTCTGCCCGGCTGACCAGCAGGTCCCAGCCGCTCATGCGTGCTCGGCCTGGCGAGCGAGGGACGAGGTCTCCCGGAGCAGGTCAGCGGCCTTCTCGGCCAGCATGATCGCCGGCGCGTTGGTGTTGCCGCGAGTCACGGCCGGGAACGCCGACGCGTCCACGACGCGCAGCCCCGCCACCCCGCGCACCCGCAGGTCCGGGTCGCAGACGTCGTCGTCGTTCGGGCCCATAGCGGCCGTGCTGGTCGGGTGGTACATCGTCTCGCTGCGCGCGCGCACGTAGGCCCGGGCCAGCGCGTCGTCAACCATGTCGTGCGCGACCTCGGGCAGG
>JANPHZ010000305.1:0-2506 GCA_031424715.1 Frankiaceae bacterium | reverse complement strand
GTCGGCGCCGTCGCCGGCCTGCTCAGCCGCACGCCACTCCGCGTCGAGGTCGGGCTGCTCGAGGCGGCTGTCTCGATGCTGGTCAACCAGGCCAGCAACGCCCTCGTCGGCGGCGTCGTTCCGTCGTACGCCGGGAATGACCACCCCAACATCGCGCCCTACGGGCCGGTGATGTGCCGCGACCGAGCACTGGTGCTGGGGGCCGGCAACGACGGGCAGTTCGCCGCCCTCGCCGACGCGATCGGCCTCGTGACCAAGCCTGGATGGGAAACCAACGCCGGTCGGGTCGCCGACCGCACCGCCCTCGCCGAGGCGCTGGCCGAGGTGCTCGGTCACCGCGACGCCACCGACTGGGTGCCACTGCTCCGCGCTGCAGGTGTGCCGGCAGCTCCCGTCCAGGACCTCGGCCAGCTTCCGAACGACCCGCAGATCCAGCAGACCGGCCTGCTGCAGCAGCTCGACCACCCGGCCGGGACGGTCACCCTGGTCGGCTCGCCCTACCGTCTCGACGGGGAGCGGCCGCGCATCCGTCGGGCGCCGCCGCTGCTCGGTGAGCACACGGTCGAGGTGCTCAGCGCCCTTGGCCTCGACGACACGCAGATCTCGGAGGTGGTCGATGGCGGCGTCCAATAGCGGCGGTGAGCTGCTCGTGCAGGCCCTGAGAGCGCTGGGCGTCGAGGTGGCCTTCGGGCTGCCCGGCGTGCACAACCTGGCTGCCTGGAAAGGATTTCCCGACAGCGGCGTGCGCCTGGTCGGCGTGCGGCACGAGCAGACCGCGGGCTACGCCGCTGACGGCTACGCCCGGGCGACCGGACAGCTCGGCGTCGCGATCACCACCACCGGACCCGGGGCGTCCAACATCGTGACGGCGGTGGGGGAGGCCTGGGCCTGCCACTCACCCCTACTGGTGATCGCCACCGACATCCCGACGACACTGCGCCGCGATGGCGTCTACCGGGGGGTGCTGCACGAGACCGTCGACCAGGCCGGCTTCTTCCGTCCGGTCACCAAGGCGCAGGTCCTGGTGCGCACGGTCGACGAGCTGTACGACGCGGTCCTGCGCGCCGGCTGCCTCGCCCAGGAGCACCCGCAGCGGCCGGTCTACCTCGAGATCCCCACCGACCTGCTGGCCGCAGCGGCGCCGGCGCCCCCCGTTGCCCCCGTCCGCCGGGGCGAGCTGTGGGTCGCGCGCCCGTGGCAGCTGCAGGAGCTGCACGCCGCGCAGCGCCCGCTCATCTGGGCCGGTGGCGGCGCGACGGCGTGCGGTGTCAGCGAGCAGCTCGACACTCTCGCGCGGGCCCTCGGTGCGCCGGTCCTCACGTCGTACGGCGGTCGCGGGCTGCTTCCTCCTGACCACCCGCACCTGGTGCCGCTGCCCCCACACTGCAAGGAGGCCGGGGACCTGTGGGACGCCGCCGACTGCGTCATCGTGCTGGGCAGTGACCTGGACTTCATGAACACCCAGGGTTTCCGGCAGCCCAGGCCCCCACGACTGGTGGTCGTCGACCTCGTCGAGCCGGTCAACGTCGTCCCGGACGAGTGGGTCGACACCCATCTAAGGATCGCGCTGAGCTGGCTGCTCGACGCGCTCCCGCCGGGCATGCGACGTGACCCGTGGTTCGTGCGTCCCAGCGGCCGGGAGCTCTACGCGGGGCCCGAGACCGCCTTCCTCGACGCCCTGGAGTCGGCCCTGCCCGACGATGCGGTCGTCGTCGCCGACATGTGCATCCCGGGCTACTGGTACGGCGGTTTCGGCCGGGTGCAGCAGCCGCGTGGCCTGGCCTACCCGGTCGGGTGGGGAACGCTCGGCTTCGGCTTCCCCGCCTCGCTCGGCACCGCCCTGTCGGGTCGCCCGACGGTCGCCGTGGTCGGCGACGGGGGCTTCCTGTTTGCCTGCGGGGACCTCGCCACCGCGGCCCAGGAGCAGCTGCCGGTGACGATCGTCCTCGTTGACGACGGCGGCTACGGGATGCTGGCCTACGACTTCACCAAGGACGGTGTGGCGCCGCTGGGCTGCGACCTCGATCCACCCGACTTTGTCGCCCTGGCCAAGGCTTTCCGCATCGAGGCCCGCGAGGTCACCGTCGACGAGCTGGGCGCAGCGGTCGCCGCCGGCATCGCCAGCGGTCGCCCCAACCTGCTGGTACTCAAGGCGTCCTTCACCCCACCGCCCAACACCTCACCCCGGTGGTATCGCGCGCTCAGCTGAGCGACTCGTTCCAGGCGTTCTGCAGTTGCGCGTAGGAGCCCGACCGGGCCCGCAGGTCGGCCGGTGAGCCGTCCTCGATGACGCGGCCGGCATCGAGGACCAACACCCGGTCGGCGATCTCCACCGTCGACAGCCGGTGGGCGATGATGATCGCGGTGCGCTGGTGCAGCACGTTCTGCAACGCGTGCTGCACGAGGCGCTCGCTCGGGATGTCCAGCGCCGAGGTGGCCTCGTCGAGGATGAGCACGGCCGGGTCGGCCAGGAACGCGCGGGCGACCGCGACCAGCTGGCGCTGGC
>JANPHZ010000304.1:0-9250 GCA_031424715.1 Frankiaceae bacterium | reverse complement strand
TCGAGGCGCTCGTCCACACCCTCGAGGAGCGCGGGCACCAGCGCCGCTCGGACACCGACACCGAGGTCGTGGCTCATCTGCTCGAGGAGCGCTACGCCGCCGGGCCCACCGCGGGAGACCTGCCAGCCAGCCTGCGCGCGGTCTGCAAGGACCTGCAGGGCTCGTTCGTGCTCGTGGTCTCTCACCGCAGCGAGCCCGACCTCGTCGTCGCCGCCCGGCGCAACCTGCCCCTGGTCATCGGTCTCGGCGACGGCGAGAACTTCGTCGGCTCCGACGTGACCGCCTTCATCGCCCACACCCGCGAGGCCCGGGCGGTCGAGCAGGACCAGGTCGTCGAGGTACGCCGGTCGGGGGTCGTCGTCACCGACCTCGAGGGCGCCGTCGTGGAGGGCGAGAGCTATCACGTCGACTGGGACACCGCGGCCGCCGAGAAGGGCGGCTACGAGTTCTTCATGCTCAAGGAGATCGAGGAGCAGCCGGCCGCGATCCGCGAGACCCTCGGCGGCCGGATGCAGGACGATGGGCTGCTGCACCTCGACGAGCTGTCGATGAGCGATGAGGACGTCCGCGGCATCGAGCAGGTCTTCATCATCGGCTGCGGTTCGGCCTACCACTCCGGGCTCATCGGCAAGTACGCCATCGAGCGGTGGTGTCGGCTGCCGGTGCAGGTCGAGATGGCCAGTGAGTTCCGCTACCGCGACCCGGTCGTCGGCCGCAACACCCTCGTCATCGCGGTGTCGCAGTCGGGCGAGACCGCCGACACGCTCGAGGCCGTCCGGCACGCCCGCTCGCAAAAGGCCTGGGTGCTCGCCGTCACCAACACCCTGGGCTCGACGATCAGCCGCGAGTCCGACGCCGCCTTCTACACCCGCGGTGGGCCCGAGGTCGCTGTCGCGAGCACCAAAGCGGTGATGACGCAGATCACCGCGATGTACGTCGTCGGGCTCTACCTCGCGCAGGTGCGCGGCACCCGCGACGCCGACGAGGTGCGCGCCCACCTGCGTGACCTGCTGGAGATGCCCGACCTGGTGAGCGAGCTCCTCGGCCGGATGGACGGCGTACGCGCCCTCGCCCGCGACCTGGCCAAGGAGGAGCGAGTGCTCTTCCTCGGCCGGCACGTCGGCTATCCCATCGCCCTCGAAGGCGCACTCAAGCTCAAGGAGCTGGCCTACATCGGCGCCGAGGGCTTCCCCGCCGGTGAGATCAAGCACGGCCCGATAGCCCTCATCGACCAGGGCACCCCGGTGGTCGTCATCGCGCCCCGGCACGCCCTGCAGGCCAAGCTGGTCAACAACATCCAGGAGGTCCGGGCCCGCGGCGCGCGGACGATCGTCATCGCCACCGACGGCGACGACAGCGTCGTGCCCTACGCCGATGAGCTCATCCGGATCCCTGACACCAAGTCGCTGCTGACGCCACTGCTCACCCTCGTGCCGCTGCAGGTGCTGTCGGCGGAGATCGCGCGGGCCCGCGGCCTGGACGTCGACCAGCCCCGCAACCTGGCCAAGAGCGTCACGGTCGAGTGACCAGCCGGTGAGCGTCGTCGGCATCGGCATCGACGTCGTCGAGATCGCGCGCCTCGCGACCGCTCTGGAACGCACGCCGCGACTCGCGACCCGGCTGTTCACCGAGCAGGAGCGCGACCGGCCGATCGCCTCGCTCGCCGCCCGGTTCGCCGCCAAGGAGGCGGTGGCCAAGGCCCTCGGCGCGCCGGGTGGCCTGAAGTGGACCGACGCCGAGGTCGTCACGGCTGAGAGCGGACAGCCGTTCCTGCGCCTGACCGGCGGGGTCGCCGCCGCCGCGCAAGCCCGAGGCATCCGCTCCTGGCACCTGTCGCTGTCGCACGATGCCGGCCTGGCCACCGCGATGGTGGTGGCCGAGTCGTGATGCTCGCCCACCGGGTCGCCGACATCCGGGCCGCGGAGGCCGCGCTGGCGGCGTCGCTGCCGGACGGCGCCCTGATGCAACGGGCGGCGACCGGACTCGCGGTGGCCTGCGCACAGCGGCTCGGTCGGGTCTACGGCGCGCCGGTCGTGTTGTTGGTCGGGGCGGGCAACAACGGCGCCGATGCCCTCTGGGCGGGGGCCGCGCTGGCCCGCCGGGGTGCAGCTGTCACCGCCGTGCTGGTGGGCGATCCGGTGGCCGACGCCCTGGCAGCCCTGCGTGCCGCGGGCGGTCGGGTCGGCGCCCCGGCAGCGCTGGAGGTCGCTGACCTGGTCGTCGACGGCCTGGTGGGCATCGGCGGCCGCGGACCCCTTCGCGCGGAGGCGGCGGCGCTGGCCGTCGCGGGTGACGACGTGGTCGCGGTCGACGTGCCGAGCGGAGTGGACGCCGACACCGGGGTGGTCGCGGGCGCCGCCGTACGCGCGGGGTTGACCGTGACGTTCGGGACGAGCAAGCCGGGTCTGCACGTCGGCGAAGGTCGCCGCTGCGCGGGACGGGTGCAGCTCGTGGACATCGGGCTTACGCCGTTCCTCGGCCCGCCGGCAGCCCAGCTGCTCGACGACCAGGAGGCGGCTTTGGCGCTGCCCCGCCACGGCGCCGAGAGCGACAAGTACCGCCGTGGAGTCGTCGGGGTGGCCGCGGGGTCGTCGACGTACGGCGGCGCGGCGGTCCTCGCCTGTGGCGGGGCCCTGCAGGCGGGCGCGGGGCTGGTCCGCTTTGCCGGCGCCCCGTTGCCCGCTGGGCTCGTGCGCGAGGCCTGGCCCGAGGTGGTCGTCACCGAGGCGAGGGGCGAGCAGGTGCTGCGCGCGGGGCGGGTGCAGGCCTGGGTGCTCGGTCCCGGGCTCGGCACCGGCGACGAGGCGGCGGCGGGGGTCCGGGCGGTGCTGAGCCAGGACGTGCCGGTGCTGGTCGACGCCGACGCCCTCACGGTCTGCGCCGCGCACCCGCAGTGGTTGCGGGAGCGGACCGCCCCCACCCTGCTCACCCCGCACGACGGCGAGTTCAACCGCTTCGGGCGGCCTGTCGGACCAGACCGGGTCGGCGCGGCCCAGGCGCTGGCCGACGACCTCGGCGTGACGGTGCTGCTCAAGGGCGACGCGACGGTCATCGCCGCACCGGGGACCGTGCCGTGGATCAACACCACCGGGTCGTCGCTGCTGGCCACCGCCGGCAGCGGTGACGTCCTCGCCGGCGCAGCCGGTGCCCTGTTGGCCCAGGGGCTCGACGCCCCGACGGCCGCAGCCGTGGCCGCCCACCTGCACGGTCGCAGCGGCCAGCTGTCCGGCGCGGGCGGGTCGACCACAGCCCAGCGGTTGCTGCAGGCGTGGCCCCGCGCGCTCGACCGGCTCGCCCTGGGACACTCCGGCGTGTGGGAGAGCCGGTGAGGTCGCAGGCACGGATCGATCTGGGCGCTATCCGCGACAACGTCGCCATCCTGCGCGAGCGCGCCGGGGCCGCCGACGTGATGGCAGTGGTCAAGGCCGACGGCTACGGCCACGGCCTGGTGGAGTCGGCCCGCGCCGCCGTCGCCGGTGGCGCTGCCTGGCTCGGGGTCGCCTTCCTCGACGAGGCACTAGCCCTGCGCGCCGCCGGGCTGGGCGCCCCGGTGCTGGCTTGGCTGTGGACCCCAGGCGAAGACGTCGCGGCCGCCGTGGCCGCGCAGGTGGACCTCGGTGTGGCCGCTCCGAGCCAGCTCGACGCCGTCCTCGCCGCGGCGCAGGCCACCGGGGTGCCGGCCCGGGTGCAGCTCAAGGTCGACACCGGTCTGGGCCGCAACGGCGCCCGCCCCGAGGACTGGCCCGAGCTGTGCGCCGCTGCGGCCAAGGCCGAGACCGGCGCGGCGCTGCGGGTCACCGGGGTGTGGAGCCACTTCGCGTTTGCCGACGGGGGCCCCGACCACCCGATCAACAACGCGCAGGCGGTCGTCTTCGCCGAGGCCCTCGAGGTGGCCGAGCGGGCGGGCCTGCGCCCCGACGTCCGCCACCTGGCCAACAGCGCCGCCACGCTTACCGCTCCAGCGACCCACTACGACCTCGTCCGACCGGGGCTCGCGGTCTACGGGCTTAGCCCGGTGCCGGACCTCGGCGACCCCGCGTCGTACGGTCTGCGGCCGGCGATGACCCTGGCCTCGACCGTGGCGCTGACCAAGCAGGTCCCCGCGGGCAGCGGCGTCAGCTATCTGCACCGCTACCGGACCGCGGAGGCGACCCGGCTCGCGCTGGTGCCGCTCGGTTACGCCGACGGCATCCCGCGCAGCGCGACGAACACCGCCGAGGTGCTTGTCGGCGGGCGCCGGCGCACGATCGCCGGGACGGTCTGCATGGACCAGTTCGTGCTCGACGTCGGCGCGGACGAGGTCAGCGCCGGAGACGAGGTGCTGATCTTCGGACCGGGCGACTGCGGCGAGCCGACCGCGCAGGACTGGGCCACCGCCCTGGGCACCATCAACTACGAGATCGTCACCAGGATCGGTGCGCGGGTGCCGCGCAGCTATGTCAACGGTGTCAGTGATGTCGAGGAGAAGCCGTGAGCAAGAAGCGGGTCGGGGCCATCGGAGCACTGGCCGGTGTCGTGGCCGTCGGGGCGGCGGCGGGACTGGCGGCCGAGCGCTATGCCGTCGGCCGCACCCGGCTGCGCGCCGACCCCGACCGGGACGTGCCGTTCTTCGCCTTGCCGGCCGACCGGGTGCACGAGGTGGTCGCCGACGACGGTGTGCGCCTGCACGTCGAAGAGGTAGGGGTGGCCCGCCGAGGGGCGCCGACAGTGGTGTTCCTGCATGGCTACACCCAGGAGATGGCGGTCTGGCACTACCAGCGCAAGGCCTTCGCTGAGGACGGCCCGCGGATGGTCTTCTACGACCACCGCAGCCATGGCCGCAGCCGGCGCGGCAGCCCCGAGAGCGCCACGATCGACCAGCTCGGCCGAGACCTGCACGCCGTCCTGGAGCAGGTGTGTCCCACCGGACCGGTGGTCCTCGTCGGGCACTCGATGGGCGGCATGACGGTGATGGCCCTGGCCGATCAGCGGCCCGAGCTCTTCGGGTCGCGGATCGTGGCCGTGGCGCTGCTGTCCACCAGCACCGGCAAGCTGGCGCAGGTCACCTTCGGCCTGCCGGCGGCGGTCCTGCCGGTGACCCGCACGGTGCTGCCCTTCGTCACTCGGGGGATGCGGCGCAAGCCGCAGGTGTTCGAGCGCGGGCGGCGGCTCGGCACCGACCTCGCCTTCCTGCTCGCCCGGTCCTGGGCGTTCGGCTCGACCGACGTGAGCCCCTCGCTGGTGGAGTTCGTGGAGCGGATGCTCGCCAACGCGCCGGTCGACGTGATCGCCGAGTTCTACGACACCTTCACCACGCACGACAAGCTCGACGCCCTGCAGGTGCTGGGCAAGGTCGAGACGCTGATCCTCATCGGCTCCAAGGACAAGCTCACCCCGCTGTCGCACAGCGAGCTGATGGCCGAGCAGGTGCCGTCCGCTCGCCTCGTCGTCGTGGAGGGCGCGGGTCACATGGTTCAGCTGGAGCGCGCCCCGCTGGTCACCTTGCACCTGCGGGCGCTGCTCAGCCGCATCGACAGCCGCGCCGCTCGCTCGGCGTGACCCGTCCGGTCGAGCAGATGCGGGCCTGCACCGCCTGCCCCGAGCTCGCAGCGACCCGGACCCAGGTCGTCGTGGGGGACGCGCCGCCCGGGGCGCGACTGCTGCTGATGGGTGAGGCGCCCGGCGCCGACGAGGATGCCACGGGCCGGCCCTTCGTCGGCCGCAGTGGTCAGCTGCTCGACCGGCTGCTGGCCGCTGCTGGCCTCCAGCGCGAGCAGGTCGCCGTCCTCAACACCGTCATGTGCCGGCCTCCGGGCAATCGCCCGCCCACCCGGGCCGAGTCGGGCAACTGCCGGAGCTGGACCACCGGTCAGCTCGACCTGCTCGCGCCCCGGCTCGTCGTCGCGCTCGGGCTGTCGGCGACCCGCTGGTTCCTCGGCCCGGTGACCCTGTCCGGCGTACGAGGTCGGGTGCACGAGAGCCAGTGGCCGGTCCTGCCGACCTACCACCCGAGCGCGGCGCTGCGCTCCGGTCCGGCCGGCCCGGCCGCGACGCTACTGGCCGAGGACCTCGCGCTCGCGGCCGCGCTGGTGGGCTCATGACGGCGTACGACGAAGAACTCCGGCTGGACTCGCCCGAGCAGACCCGCGCGCTGGGCCGGCACCTGGCTACGCAGTTGGGACCTGGCGACCTGGTGATCCTGACCGGGCCGCTCGGAGCGGGGAAGACCGCGTTGACGCAAGGAATCGGGGCGGGGCTCGGGGTGCGCGGCGGGGTGACCAGTCCGACGTTCGTCTTGGCCCGGGTGCACCCGGGACCCGTCCCGCTGGTGCACGTGGATGCCTACCGGGTGCGCGACCTCGGGCCGACGGGGCTGGAGGGGCTCGACCTCGAACTGGCTTTGGAGGACTCGGTGGTGGTCATCGAGTGGGGGGAGGGGCTGGCCGCGGCGCTCACCGACTCCTGGCTCGAGATCAACCTGCAACGCGGGGGCGCGGCCGGCAATCAGGACGAAGAGGCACGTATTGTCCGACTTCGGGCGGTAGGCCCGCGATGGGACGACCTGCCCGCTTCCGCTCTGCGGCCGGGCAGATCCGTTCGGGGTGGCTGAAACCGGCTGCAACAGATGGGGTTGGATGTGTGGTGCGCGCCACATGTACCGGTGCGTGCCCCCGACGGAGGAGACCTGGATGAAGACCAAGCAGTGGGCCGTCATCGGCACCGCGCTGGCGTTGGCCCTGACAGCCTGTGGGGAGACCGGCGACACCGCGACGACCAACCCGAGCGCCTCCGGGTCCGCCAGTGCCGAGACCTTCAAGATCGGCGTCTTCGGACCCGAGCAGATCCCGCAGGGCGAGGACGTGCGCGACGGCGCGCTGCTCGCCGCTGAAGAGCTCAACGCCAAGGGCGTTGGTCCCAAGGTCGAGATCGTCTTCTGCGACTCCGAGGCCAAGCCTGACAAGGCCATCGCCTGCATCACCAAGTTCGCGCAGCAGGACCAGGTCCAGGCCATCTCCGGTGGCTTCTCCTCGGCGGAGACGCTCGCTGTCCTGGACACCGTCAAGCGCGCGAAGATCCCCTACGTCTCGGCTGGCGCCGCCGCCCCCGACGTCGTCAAGGGCGTCGACTCGACCGGCCCGGGCAAGTACATCTTCCGCATCGGCCCGGTCAACTCGACCAACCTCGCCGTGGACATGTGCCTCACCGTCACGACCAAGCTCACCAAGCTGGGCTTCACGAAGTTCGCGATCCTGCACGAGGACGCCGCCTTCGCGATCCCGCTGGTGAAGTTCCTCCAGGCCTGCCTGGCCAGTCCGAGCGCCGCGACCAAGGGCGCGATCCCGCTCGACAAGGGCGTCGCGGTCGTCGGCACGGAGAAGTTCACCCCGAGCACCACGCGCTTCGAGGCGCCGTTCAAGAGCTTCACCGACAAGGGCGCCAACTTCGTCATCGAGATCAGCTCGACGCAGGTCGGCATCCAGCTCGGCAAGGCGTGGGCCGACCTCAAGCCCAACTTCGCCATGGGTGGCATCAACGTCGCCGGGCAGTCCTCGGCGTACTTCAACGTCACCAAGGCCGTCGGCCAGCTCAACGGCCCGGCCGGCGCTGTGCGCGCCCCGGTCTCGGAGAAGACGATCCCGTTCTTCGACGCCTTCCAGGGCAAGTACAAGCGCGACCCGCTCTACAACGGCGTCGCGACGTACGACGGCATCTACACGCTGCACGAGGCGGCCGTGCGCGCCGGCGGCCTGGGGGCTGACGCCCTGGTGACCGAGCTCGAGAAGACGGACCGCATCGGTGTCGCCGGTGTGGAGAAGTTCAACGAGCAGCACGACGTCATCTACAGCGCCACCGACCCGTCCAAGGGCCTGTCGCTGCTGTACTTCCAGTACCAGGCGGACGGCTCGAAGAAGATCGTCTTCCCGGAGTCCCTGGCCGCCGGCAACACCTACCAGCTGCCGCCGTTCGTCAAGATCACGAAGTAGCAGGGTCACTCGTACGGCAGGCCGGGCCCGACCGCGCACGATGTGCGCTGCCGGGCCCGGTCTGCTGACACCGTCGTGAAGGAGGCACCGTGGACGTCCTCGTCCAAGGCGCGATCACCAGCGCCACCATCGCTCTGGTCGCCCTCGGCTTCTCGCTCGTCTACGGGGTCGGCGGCATCGTCAACCTCGCGCACGGCTCGTTCTTCATGATCGGCGCCTACGCGGCGTACGAGGCGACCGAGCAGGGCGCACCGCTCCCCGTGGCCGCCCTGATCGGGGTGGCCGTGGCGATGCTCGCGGGGGTCCTGCTCGATCGGCTGGTCATCGGTCCGATTCGCCACCAGGAGGTCGCGGTCCTGATCGCCACGTTGGCGGTGGCGATCCTCGTGCAGTCGCTCGTGCAGTTCCAGTTCGGCGGCCTCGAGCGCCAGCTGCCTGGTTTCGTCGACGGCAGCGTGAGCGTCCTGGGGGTCCAGCTCCGTCAGACCGAGCTGCTTGCGGGCATTGCGGCCCTGGTCACCATCGTCGTCGTGCTGCTGGTGCTGACCAAGTCGCCTACCGGGCGGATGGTGCGAGCCGTCGCCGAGGACGAAGAGGCTGCTGTGCTCGTCGGGGTGCGCCCTGAGCGGGTGACCCTCTACGTGCTCGCCGTGGGTGCCGGCCTGGCTGGCCTCGCCGGTGTGCTCACCGCGCCCTACGGCGTCCTCACGCCGACCATGTGGCTGCTCCCGCTCACCCAGGCCTTTGCGATCGTCATCCTCGGCGGCCTCGGCAGCATCCAGGGAACGGTCTTGGCCTCGGTGGTGATCGGCTTCCTGGACCGCTTCGTCGCCTTCAACGTCAAGGACGGCAGCATCAAGATCGGCCTGGTGACCGTGGCCGTCATCTTGGCGACGCTGATCATCCGACCGCAGGGCCTGCTCGGGAAGGTGGCGCGATGACCACCGCTACCGAGACCCAGCCCGCTGGGCCGAGCGCGGCCAGCCGGGCGCGGCGCCTGCTCAGGCCGAACGTCGTGCTGCTCCTCCTGCTGCCGATCGTCCTGCTGTACCTGCCGCGCTTCGTGCAGAACACCACGCTGCTGCAGGCCATCTCGGTGGCGACGGTCTTCGTGATGTTCGCCGCGAGCTGGGACATCCTGTCCGGCTACACCGGCCAGGTGAACTTCGGCCACGCCGCCTTCATCGGCACCGGCGCCTACACGGTGGCGCTGTTCAGCAAGTACCAGCCCGACGTCAGCAACGAGCTGGCGCTGCTTGCCGGTGTCGGGGTGGCGGCCGCGCTGG
>JANPHZ010000303.1:0-4275 GCA_031424715.1 Frankiaceae bacterium | reverse complement strand
CTACGACAAACGCAGCGACACCGTGCGCGTTGCGCAGGGTCAGCTCATCGCCGGCTTCCGCTACCAGATCGCGTCGGCCTCGCTGCCCAAGGTCGACCAGCTGCAGGCCGTCGTCGCCGCGCCGCCCAAGGAGCAGGAGCCGTTCCTCGAGGCGCCGCCGATCCCGGCGCGGCTGCAGCCGGTGCTCGCCGACCTCAAGCGCGCCAACAACTGGGACACCTTCGTCGCGCTGCGTCAGAAGGTGCTGACCTCGGTCGTCGCCAACGGCGCCGGCATCCCCAAGCCGGTCCCGCCGTCCCGCGTCGAGCAGCTGCTGCTCGGTGACGACAAGCAGGGCTCGCCCTACGAAGCGACTGCGGCGATCGCGCTGCTCTCGCGCTGGGCCGGCATCCCCTCGCGCATCGGCTTCGGCTTCCAGGCCGACCCGAAGGCCAAGGACCCGTCCGGGGCGTTCACCATCCGGCCCAAGGACGCGATCAGCTATCCCGAGGTCTACTTCGACGGCTTCGGTTGGCTGCCTGTCACCGGTCTGCCCGAGAAGGCCAAGGCCAACAGCAGCAACAGCAACAGCACCAAGAACAAGGACGTCAAGCCGAGCGACGACTTCGGCGTCTCGCTGGTGCTGCCGGAGCAGACGCCGCCGGAGAGCCGGCTGGCCCAGACCCTGCTCGCGATCCTGCTGACCGTGGCCGGTATCGCCCTGGTGCTCTACATCGGCTACCTCATCGCCCCGGCGATCCGCAAGGCGATCATCAAGTCGCGCCGGAGGTCGCGGGCCCGCGAGCTCGGCCCGAGGGCGCGGATCGCCTTGGCCTATGCCGAGTTCCGTGACGCCGACACCGACCTCGGCTACGGCTTCGAGGCCGACACCCCACTCGCGCACCTGTCCCGGTTCGCCGAGGACGCCGAGCACAAGGAACTCGCCTGGCTGGTGACGCGCGCCCTGTGGGGAGACCTGCGCGACGACGTCACCCCGGCGATGGCCTCCCACGCCGAGGAGCTCAGCCGGGCCCTGCGGATGCGACTCAACAACGCCCACCCGGCCACGCTGCGGTTCCTCGCCATCTTCAGCCGTGCGTCCCTGAAATCGCCGTACGCCCCTGAGCTGGTCGCCTGGCTCGCCGAGAAACCACAGAAGGAGGGAAAGCGTGGCCTCGTCACCGCTCCCGTTCCCAGCTAGGACCCGCACCTTCCTGGCTGTCGCCTGCCTGTCCCTCGCCACCGCCTGCGGCGGCGCGAACGACCCGGGGATCTCGGTCACCAACGCCCAGTCCGACGTCATCTTCGCGGGTGCCTCCGCGTCGCCGGCGGCGAGTGCCTCAGCCGTGCCCGGAACGCAGGAGGGCCAGCCCTTCCAGCCGTCCGTGCCTGGCCTGCCGTCGTCGTTCCCCTCGCTGGAGGGCTTCGACAACGACAACCCGCCGTTCCAGTTCCCGCAGCCCGGTGGCTCCAACGCGCCTGCGCGGTCCAACATCTGCCCCGGCCCGCCGGTCTTCTCGAGCGCGCCCACCGCGGCGACGACGTTCGTGCAGGGTCAGCCCAAGCCCGGCTTCTACCTGTGGCAGCTGCTGACGACCACCGACCTCGGCAGCAACATCAAGAGCACGACGGCGAAGTACACGAACTACGAGATCAAGAACGTCTCGCCGATCACGACCCGGGCCAACCCCGCCGGTGACGCAACCAAGGTCTTCACCTACGACGTGGTCGCGCCGATCGGCAAGGGCTCGACGATCACCTACACGATGCAGGTCAAGCAGAACGCGCAGGGTGCCAACGTCCCGACTGGCAACGTCGGCAAGCCCCAGCGGGTCGCCGAGCCCGACGCCGGTGTGGCCATCGCCAAGGAGATCCAGCGCAACAGCCAAGGGGAGATCACCGGCTCCTTCGAGCCGACCGTGCCGGTGCTGATCCTGCCGCTGCCCGTGCAGGGCGGAGCCGAGTTCACCGGAGCCGGCACCGACCCGAGGACGGGCGGCTCCCTGCAGGTGCGAGGCATCGTCAAGGGCCCGGACCGGGTCTCCAGCTGCAGTGAGTTCATCCAGGGCATCCGCACGGACGCGACGGTCACCAGCCAGGCTGTTCCGAGCCAGGCCGCCGCCACCGTCGAGGAGGTCTTCACCGTGGAGACGCAGAGCGGCGGTGTGCTCGTCGGTACGGCGCAGACCCCGACCGGCGGCGACGTCACCTCGCTCACCGTCGTCGGCGAGAGCCGCCCGACGACCAAGCCCCGCGACATCCCCAAGGAGCAGGCAGCGTGACCGAGAAGGTCGCGGGGCTTCCCCGCCCGCTGGTCTACGGCGGCGGGGCGGTCCTGCTCACCGCTGTCCTGACGCAGTTCGTCTTCCCCAACAACACCGGCAGCCGGGGCGTGCCGCTCGCCATCGGGTTCCAGGGGCTGATCTCCGGAGTCATCGCCGCCGTCCTGGCCTGCGCGCTGGTCCTGATCTTCCGCACCAGCCGGATCATCAACTTCGGGGCGCTGACCCTGGGCTTCCCCGGCGGCCTGCTGGCCTTCGAGCTGATCCGGTTCACCGGCGCTCCGTTCGCGGTTGCTGTCCTCGCCTGTCTTGTCTTGTCGGCCGCCTTCGGGGCCGTGGCTGAGCTGACCTTCGGCCGCCGCTTCGCCAAGCGCTCACGGCTGATGTTCACCATCGCGACGATCTTCATCTCCCAGTTCCTCGTCCAGACGATCTCCCCGGCCGTGCGCAACCTGCCGTTCCTCCCAGATATCGAGGAGCGCCCGCAGAGCGTGCTGGCCATCCCCGACGGTCTGCGCGACTTCCTGCCCTACAGCGGGTTCGAGTTCCCCGTCGGCAGCTTCCCGGTGACCTTCGGCTTCGCCGAGCTGTTCACGATCGAGCTCGTCCTGTTCACGATCGTCGGCCTGGCGCTGGTGCTCAAGTTCACCCGGCTCGGCGTGGCCCTGCGCTCGGTGGCGGAGAACACTGAGCGGGCCGCCATGCTGGGCATCAGCACCGGCAGCATCACCACCCTCGCCTGGGCTCTCGCCGGTCTCCTCGGCGGCGTCGCGGTGCTGCTCACCGGCATCACCGGCAACCCGGGCATCACCCAGACCGCCAGCGCTCCCTACACCGCGCTGCTCGTGCCACTGACCGCGGCCGTGATCGGCCGGTTCCGCTCGTTCGGTGTCGCGTCGCTCGCCGCCATCTTGATCTCGATCCTTTCAGCGACGCTGCAGTTCGGGGTCGCCGAGGCCGGCCCGCTCATCACCTTCGGCCAACTGGTGCTGCTCGTCGGCGGGCTGCTGCTGCAGCAGAAGGACCTCTTCCGGCTCTCCAGCGGTGGCGACGGCAGCTGGCGCCTCACGGCGGAGGAGCGCCCTGTCCCGCGCGAGCTGGCCAACCTGACCAGCCTGCGCGCCACCCGCTACGTGTTCGCGGGCCTGTTCGCGATCGCCGCGCTGGTCTTCCCGTTCATCGCCAACGCCGGCCAGATCAGCCGCTTCCAGGGGATCTTCATCCTGGGTGTCATCGCGCTGTCGCTGGTCGTGTTGACCGGGTGGGCCGGGCAGGTCAGCCTCGGGCAGTACGCCTTTGTCGCCGTCGGGGCAGTGGTCGCCGGCGGCGCCGCCTCACGCGGTGGCGTGCCGTTCCTGCTCGCGATCCCGCTCGGCTCCCTCGTGGCTGCGGGCTTGGCCGTGCTCGTCGGCCTGCCCGCTCTGCGGGTCAAGGGCCTTTTCCTCGGGGTCGCCACCTTCGGCCTGTCGGTGGCCACGGCTGCGCTGCTGTTCGACCGCACCTACTTCGGCTGGCTGCTGCCCGACGCGATCACCCGGCCGGTGGTGTTCGTCGACTTCGACAGTGAGCGCGCCTACTACTACCTGTGCCTGGCGGCCTTCCTCGCCACGTTGGTGTTCGTGCGCAACCTGCGGGGCTCCCGCTTCGGCCGGCTGCTCATCGCGAGCCGCGACAACGACTCGTCGCTGCAGAGCGTCGGCGTCTCGATCGTGAAGACGCGGCTGCAGGCCTTCGCCCTCAGCGGGGCGATCGCCGGCTTCGGCGGCGGCCTGCTCGGCTTCCAGATCCGCACCGTCGGGGCGACCGGGTTCGGCGCTGCCGACAGCTTCCAGATCTTCATCTACGTCGTTCTGGGCGGCGTGACGTCGATCGCGGGCGCCATGATCGGCGTGGCCCTGCTCAGTGCCCAGGGCATCTTCAACCAGGGCGGCCAGGTCTCGGTGTTCCTTATCCAGACGCTGCCGATCCTCGTGCTCTACTTCGCGCCCGGGGGCCTGCTGGCGGTCCTGGGCAG
>JANPHZ010000302.1:0-1701 GCA_031424715.1 Frankiaceae bacterium | reverse complement strand
CCCCAGCTCGTAGTGCCGCACCGCTGTCCCCACCCGGCCGACCTCGCGCTCACCGAGCAGCACGGGATCACCCGGCGCGGGCAGCTCGCTGTCGCTGCCGTCCAGGTGCAGCAGCGCGAGCCGCCGCGGCGGACGCCCGAGGTTGTGCACCCGCGCGACCGTCTCCTGCCCGCGGTAGCACCCCTTGTCCAGGTGCACCGCACTGCGCAACCACCCGACCTCGTTGGGCAGCGTGCGGTGGTCGGTGTCCAGCCCCAGCCGCGGCCGCTCCGCCGCGACCCGCAGCGCCTCGAACGCCCAGACGCCCGCCAGCTCGCCGTCGTACGACGACAGGCTCGCCCGCTCGACCAGTCGGTCGGCGCCCTGCCCGTGGAGCACCGCCCAGGACGCCGAGACGTCGTCGATCTCGACGCGCGTCATGAACCGCATCCGGGTGAGGAAGTCCAGCAGCGCCGAGGCCGTACCGGGCTCGACGTGCAGCCAGGTCGCGGCGCCATCATCGACGAGCGTCAGATGGTGCTCGACGTGGCCGTGCGGGCTGAGCACGAGCGCCTGCGTCCAGGCACCGGGCTCGAGCGCCGTCACGTGCTGGGTGGTCAGGCTGTGCAGCCAGCTCAGCCGCTCGGGACCGGTGAGGCGCAGCACCGGGCGGTGCGACAGGTCGACGGTCGCGTCGCCCGCGGCGAGGCGGCGCTGCTCGCGGTAGGGGTCGCCGTAGTGCGCCGCCACCCCGGCATCGATGCCGTCAGCGGCCACCGCACCTGGCCGGGACAGCAGCGGACTCGTCACACCGATCACAAGCCCGGGCCGCTCAAAAGATTCCCCGTGGTGGCTGGTGCTACCGCCCGAGGATCGCGGATGCGTGGGGGTCCTGACCCCCACGGATCCCCGATCCCTGGTGAGGAGCGGCCAGGTGGGGCGGGTGCCCTCGCGCCAGCGGACGGCGGGGGCAGCTTGCCCTGGACACGCCGCTGGGCGGCACCCCCGCGAGGGAGTGCCGCCCAGCAGGTCGCCTACCGCCTAGAAGATCGACAGGCTGCGGGCGTTGCTGCGGCCAGGCGCGTTCTGGGCGTCCTTGCCGGTCTTCACGACGAACTCGTCACGGGTGTTGCGGTCCTTCGAGGCGAAGGTCACCGTGATGGAGAACTGGCCGTTGTCGGCGCGGGCGCGCGCCTGGCTCAGGAACGTCTCACCCGGGCACGACTTGGGCTCGACGCCGGCGGCGCAGGCCTGGCCGGTGATCCGGTAGAGCGAGACGATCAGGCCGCCCTCACGGGCCGGGATCGACTTGCCGCTGAAGGTGTACTTCAGCGACGAGACGCGCTTGACCTCGAGGGTCTCCTGCGCCCGGACGTTGATCACGTCGGTGTTGCCGTTGTAGGTGCAGCCCACCTGGCGGGCCCGCAGCCGGGTGTTGGACGACGGCCGCAGGTCGTTGAAGGTGATCGACCCGTTGTCATCGGCCCGGCCGGTGCGGTCCACCTTGGTCGGGTCGTTGTCGAACGTGACCGTCCCCTCGTGGTTCTGGCTGTAGCCCTGCAGCTCGACGGTCGCGCTGTCGGACGCACCGCTCACCGTCACCGACGCCAGCCCGGTCGCGTTGACCGTCTGGGTGTTGACCCGCACCGTCAGCCCGTTGACCGGGCAGGACGGCGACGCCGTCATCGACGCCGTCGGCGTGGCCGAGCGGGTCGTCGAGGC
>JANPHZ010000301.1:0-1648 GCA_031424715.1 Frankiaceae bacterium | reverse complement strand
GGCAGCAGGACCACCCGCTCGCAGTCGGCCGGGTCCAGGTCGACCGCCCCAAGGCCCAGGTCGAGGGCGTCGCCGAGCACCCGCTCGCGTACCCAGTCCAGCCCGGGGTGCAGCGCGTGCTCCAGTGGCAGCCCGACCGGGCGTAACCGCTCCTGCAGCTGCTCGGGGCTTCGATCGGCCGCCCAGCGGCGCGCCTGCAGCCAGTCGGCCAGGCGCCGCCGGCCGGTCGTCTCGATGTCGTGGCCGGCGAGCGCGCGGCGGCACTCCGCCCAGGAGATCCACACGTGGGGCGACCCCGGCAGGACGAAGCCCAACGGTGAGATCTCGACGTCGACGTCGTAGAGCACCGACACGGCAAGCACGGCGCGGCGCAGCTCGAGCTCACCAGGCGGGTTCACCTCCGGACCGTACCCGGCTGAGGCCCTGCGCAGTCTGAGCCAGCTGGGTGATCTCGGCTGTGCCGTCCGCCTCACAGCGAGCACACACCCGCTCGGTTAGCGTCCCGCTCGTGCGGGTGCTGGTGGTGGAGGACGAGCAGCTGTTGGCCGATGCGGTCGCGCGCGGCCTGCGCCGGGAGGGCATGGCCGTCGACGTCGCCTACGACGGCGAGCTCGGTCTGGAGAAGGCCATGATGACGCGCTACGACGTGGTCGTCCTGGACCGTGACCTGCCGGGGCGGCCGGGTGACGACATCTGCCGGCACCTCGCCGCGGACGGCGCGCTCACCCGGGTGCTCATGCTGACGGCGGCTGGTGGGGTCGCTGACCGCGTCGCCGGCCTCGAGCTCGGCGCCGACGACTACCTCGGCAAGCCGTTCGCCTTCGAGGAGCTGCTGGCTCGGGTCCGCGCGCTCGGGCGGCGGGCGACCCCGCCCGCGCCGCCGGTGCTGCGCGGCCCCGGTGGTCTCGAGCTCGACCCCGCCCGGCGTACGGCGACGCGGGAGGGCCGTGACCTCGGCCTGACCCGCCGCGAGTTCGCGCTGCTGGCCGAGCTGCTGCGCGCAGAGGGCGCGACCGTCAGCGGTGAGGAGCTGCTCGAGCGGGTCTGGGACGAGTACGCCGACCCGGCCACGACGATCGTGCGGGTGACCGTGATGACGCTGCGCCGCAAGCTCGGTGAGCCGCAGGTGCTGCGCACCGTCGTTGGGACGGGCTATCGGCTGGAGGCGCCGTGAAGGCGCGCGGGACGACGCTGCGCTGGCGGCTGACCCTGGTCTACGGCGCGGTCGTGGTGGCGGTCGGGCTGGTGCTGCTCGCGTTGTCGGTTTTCCTCGTCGATGACGCGCTCTCGGCCGGCCGGCTGGACCTGCCCGCGGGCTTGGCCGTCCGCCTGCCTGACGGGCAGGTGCTGACACTGCAGGCCTTCCAGGAATCGCTGCGCGAGCAGACGCTCGGCACGTTGCTGCGCCAGGGCCTACTCGCGCTGCTGTTGCTGGGCACGGCCGGGGTCGGGGCGTCGTACCTGCTCGCCGGTCGGGTGCTGCGCCCGCTGCAGCAGATGACCGCCACCGCCCGGCGGCTGTCGGCGCAGCAGCTCGACGACCGGATTGACCTGCCGGGACCGGCCGACGAGCTCAAGGACCTGGCCGACACGTTCGATGCGATGCTCGACCGGCTGCAGGCGGCCTTCGAGGCGCAGCGGCGCTTCG
>JANPHZ010000300.1:0-5038 GCA_031424715.1 Frankiaceae bacterium | reverse complement strand
GCGGCGACGACCCGTCCGGCGACCGGGTCGATGAGCTGGCGCCAGGCCGGGAGGGTCGCGGCGAGCCAGGCGGCTCGGGTCCAGGCCTGGCCGGAGGCGCCGGCGCCGGGCAGCGTCGTCACCGGGTCGAGCCACAGGTCGGCGAGCCGGCACGCCTCGGCGACCTCCTGCGCGTCTTCGTCAGTGACCGGCTGGTCGTCCGCGGTCAGCGCGCTCTGCGCCACCGAGGTGGCGAGGTCCCAGTTGACCGGACCGCCGCGCCACGACATGAGCGAGGCCAGCTGGGCCATCGCCTCGGGGCCGCCGAGACCGGGGAACATCCCGCCGAGACCGAAGGGGTCGCTCCCACCCTCGTCGTCGGGCCGATCGCTCGGCCCGAACCCGAAGGGGGGCCGCGTCATGACGCGCTCGCAGTCATGGCGCTCACGCTAGCCCCGGGCCGGGCCGCGTGAGACGGCGTGCGCGTCCCGGCGCCATCGCGGTCAGTGGTGCGGGCTCCGGCCTCGGGGCGGCCCTGCTGGACCGCCTGGCCCGGCGGGGCGACGTGCCGCACCTGGTCGGCCTCGACGCGGCCCCGGGCCGCGACGATCGGGTGACTTGGCTCGCGGCTGACGTCCGCGACCCGGTCCTCGCGCAGCGCCTGGCCGGGTTGCACACGGTCGTGCACCTCGCGACGTCGTACGACGTCCGGGCCGACCCGACAGACCGCCGGGCCCTCAACGTCAGGGGGACCTCGGCGCTGCTGGCGGCGGCGCGCGAGGCGGGGGTCGCGCGGGTCGTGCTGACGACGTCGGCCGCGGTGCTGCGCTGCCGGCCGGGTGACCGGCTGCCGCTGCCTGACCGCACGCCGCTGCGTCACGAACCCGACGACGGCGGCTTGCTCGGTGACCATCTGGAGGTCGAGCGCCTGGCTGCCCATGCCGCGCGCAGCGGTCTCTCGGTCACCGTCCTGCGGCCCGCGTCGCTGTCCGGTGGCGTCCTCGGTCCGTCGTACGACGGCGCACTGCTGCGCCAGCTGGGCTCGACGCGACTGCTCGCGGTGCGCGGGGTCGAGCCGCACTGGCAGCTGTGCCATGTCGAGGACCTGCTGGCGGCACTGGAGCTCGCGGCCGCAGGCTCGGTGACCGGAGCGGCAGCGGTCGCCTCGGCCGGCTCGCTCCCGCAGGCCGAGGTCGAGCGGATCACCGGCCGGCGCCGGCTCGAGGTGCCCGCCGCGATCGCCACCGGGACGGCCGAGCGGCTGCACCGCCTGGGGGTAACGCAGGCCTCGCCGCGCGAGCTCGACCACCTGCTGGCGCCGCTGGTCGTCGCGGCCGACCGGATCGGCGCCGCCGGTTGGGCCCCGGCCTGGAGCAACGAGGCGGTGTTGCGCGACTACCTCAGTCGCGGCGGTACGGCGGCGTCGGACAGCCGCTCGGGTGCCTACACCGCGGCCGGCGCGACGGTGGCCCTGCTGGGTACGGCGGCCCTCGTCCGACGGGCCCGGCGTCGACGGCGCTGACCTACCCTCGTCTCGTGCCGACGGTCCCCAGCGAGATGTTCAGACGGGTCGAGCTCAGCGCTGTGGCGATCGACCCGGCCGACGTGGTGGCTGCTGTCGCTGACGCCGGCGCGGGAGGCGTCGTCAGCTTCATCGGAGTCGTGCGCGACCACGACGACGGTCGTGCGGTGACCGAGCTGGAGTACGTCGCGCACCCCGATGCGCTCGCTGCCCTGCAGGCCGTCGTCGCCGCCGTCGCGGCTGACCTGCCCGTCCTCGCCGTGGCGGCCGTTCACCGCACGGGCGTGCTGGCCGTCGGTGACGTCGCGGTCGTCGTTGCGGCCGCCGCCGCCCACCGCGCCGAGGCGTTCGAGGCGACCCGGCGGCTCATCGACGACCTCAAGGCGACGGTCCCGATCTGGAAGCGGCAGGTCTTCGCCGCCGGCGCGCCGGAGTGGGTCGGCAGTCCCTGAAAGGCGGTCACCGCCGTTAGAGTCCGCGCAGTCGGACAGGAAGGATCGCCGGTGCCCGACTGGCTGCTGTGGCTGCTCCCCGTGCCCGTGATGACGCTGGCCGCGATCGCGTGGGCGGGCTGGTCCAGCCGTCCCCGCGGGCCCGTGCAGGCCGAGGCCTCCGTCCAGGCCCACGAGCGTTTCCGCGCGGCGCTGGCCGCCCCGATGCCCAAGGGCACCGAACCCGGCCGATAGGTGCGATCGGCTCAAGGTGCAGGGGGGTAGCAGCCGACACCTAGACGGGTTCGGGACCACGGCGGTCCCGGCGCAGTCGAAGGAGTGCCGCAGTGGAGCACGTCGTGTTCTTCCCCGCCCCGGACGGTTCCCCCGCGTTCCGTCGCGTCCCGAGCCTGGACGAAGCGGTCCGGCTCGTCGAGCACCTGCGCAACGTCGAGGGCATCAACGACGTCGGCTGCCACGCGCTGACCGAGGTGCCGATGGCCTTCCGCGCCTACTACCGCGTAGAAGTCGGCGGCGACACCGGTTCGCCCGTTGAGCAGCCGCAGTTCGCCGACGCTGTCCCCGCGCCGGTCGTCCACGAGGTCGAGCCGGTCGAGCAGGAGCTCGTGAGCGCCAGTGCCAACGGCCACCGGGTCGCGGGCGCCAACAGCCTCGGCTTCTTCGCCTGACCCGATCAGCGCGCCGACCGGGCCAGTTCGCCTGACCGTGCCCAGAGCACAACCCGGACATAGGCTGAGCCGGTGTCCCGGCGCACCCTGACCCTGCTGCTGTCCAGCGCCCTTCTCGCCGTCTTCGCACTGCTCGCCGGGTCCGTGGCCGTCCCCTACGTCGCCCTGGCTCCCGGGCCGACCTTCGACACCCTCGGCGAGTCCGACGGGGCTGAGGTGTTGACCGTCACCGGCCGCCCCACCTTCCCCGACTCGGGCCAGCTCGACCTGACGACCATCAGCGTCATCAACCGGCTCACCTTCGTGCAGGCCGTGCGCGGCTGGCTGCAGAGCGACCTCGCCGTCGTACCCCGCGATGTCATCTACCCCCCCGAAACGACGCTGGAGGAGGTGCGCGAGCAGGACAAGGTCGCGATGACCGAGTCCAAGGACAGCGCGACGACGGCAGCCCTGCGTCATCTCGGCGTCCCGGGGCGCACCCGCGTCGTCATCGGCACGGTCGAGGACACCTCCCCGTCCGCCGGCCAGCTGGAGGAGGGCGACGTCGTCACCTCGGTCGACGGGAGTCCGGTGTCCAGCGCCACGCAGCTGCGTGAGCTCATCGGCAGGCACCAGCCGGGCGAGGTCGTGCGCATCAACTACCTGCGCGGGGGCAAGCCGGGCGCGGCGGTCGTGACGACCCGAGCCGCGACGCAGAAGGACGGTTCGGTGAGGCCGGTCATCGGCGTCCTGACCTCGGAGCAGGTTGAGTTCCCGGTCAAGGTCGCCATCAAGCTGAAGGACGTGGGTGGACCCAGCGCCGGGTTGATGTTCGCCCTGGGCATCGTCGACAAGCTCACCCCGGGCGCGCTCACCGAGGGCAAGCACATCGCGGGCACGGGCACCATCACTGACGACGGCACGGTCGGCCCGATCGGGGGGATCCAGCAAAAGCTCATCGGTGCCAAGGACACGGGAGCGGTCGCCTTCCTCGTGCCCGAGGCCAACTGCCCTGCCGCGCTGGACAGCCCGCCGCAGGGCCTGACCCTCATCAAGGTCACCTCGCTCAAGGACGCGCTCGGCCAGCTCGACCGCTTCACCGCAGGCAAACCCACCACGCCGTGCACAAGGTGAGCGATCTGCGGGCTCTGCGCTCCTAGACTCCCGCCATGGAGCCCGGGGTCCCCTTCGCGCTCCTGGGCACGGTGCAGCTGCTCGCCGTCGCCGCGTGGCTCGGTCTTGCCGGTCTCGCTGTCGCCGTACGACGACCTCGCTCTGCCGGCGGCACGGTCCTCGTCGTCTTCGCCGGGCTGACCCTGGCCGCCGCCGATGTCGCCGCTGCGGTGGCGTTCGGCACCAGCAGCTCCGACGCCCTCATGGTGGTGCGGGCGGCGGGTGCGCTGCTGCTCGCTGCCGGGCTGCTGCAGGGCGGGCTCGGACGCGCTCCGGCGTCGCTGCCCACGGCCCTGCCGTCGGTCGTGGTGCCGCTGGTGGCCCGGCCGGGTGCCGCCGCGCTGGCCGCGCTCGCGACCGCCGGGGCCGCTGCGGCCGCCTGGGGTCGCAGCGGCGCGCTGCCCCTGCTGACAGGCGGACTCGCCGCTGCCGCCGCCTCGGCAGGCCTCAGCGCGGCGGTGGGCTCGAGTGATGCGATCGCGGCCGTGGTGGTGGTGCTGCGCGGCCTCGCCGCGCTGCTGGTGCTGGCCGAGCTCGTCCGGTTCGCACAGCGCAGCCTGCTCGGCAAGGTGGTCGCGGCCATCCTCGCTGGCGTCCTCGCCATGGCGGCTGCGGCGGTGGGCGTCGTGGGCACCGTGGTCGTCGCGTCCTACGACGACCAGGCGCAGCAGCTCGTGCGCGAGGCAGCAGCCGACCGGATCGCCGCGGTCAACCGGGTCAGCGATGCGGCGCGGGCGTTCGTGCCGATCGCCAAGCCGGCCTGCACGCAAGGCAAGTGCGAGCCTGCCCTGCAGACGTTCAGGAGCAGCGACGCGACCAGCGACTTCGTCATCCAGCTCACTCGGACAGGGGCGACCCGGTCGCTCGGGGGGTCCGCGCCGCTGACTCCGGCGGAGCGGCTCGGCCTGGTGCAGGACCGCTCGGTTCGGGCCGTCTTCGCCGGCAGCGCGGCACCGGACGCGCAGGCGAGCCGCATCAACGAGGTGCCGACGGCGATCGTGCGCCTGGTCGGCTCGCCTCCTGGGCTGGCCGTCATCGCGCTGGCCGTCGACCAGCCTCAGGCTCCGCAGAACGCCGTCGTGTATGGCGTGCGCCTCGACGACTCCTACGCCGCCAACGACGTCGCCGCCGGTGTCTACGGGCTGTCGTTCCTGGTGGGCGGCCAGGTCGTCGCCAGCAACCTGTCACCGGCTGAGCGCGCGGTGGTGCAGCGGATCGCCGACGAGCGCGAGGTCGACAGCGGTCTGGGCGCCGACCCCGCTCAG